>DASVZC010000048.1:0-38830 GCA_036391835.1 Ktedonobacterales bacterium
TCCGATTCCTCGATCAGCCCGAGCGCGAGCATCTGCTTGATCGAGCGGTAGAGCGTACCCGGCCCCAACTGAAACGTCCCATCAGAAGCGCGCTCTACCTCGCGCATGATGCCGTAGCCGTGCCGCTCGGTGTCCGCTAACGCCAGCAAGATGTGGAACATCGCTGGCGTGAGGGACACAGACACATTCCCCTGCGACATATTCATCTCAACAAGCTCCACGATAGATATATTCACTGTGGATATATCTATCGTGATAGTACAGTCACATGGACTAGCTGTCAAGCGTCGACATGGCGCCATTGTCTGTGCTTGGTGTCCGCCAGTAATTCGTCGTTTCCGCTTTGCGCGCTGACGCCGGTATATCTCACCTACATGACATGTTCACAGCAGGAGTGGTGAGGCGCGGACGTGACGAGCGGAACAGCGGCGCGGAAGATACTCACGGCGCAGCCAAAACGAGCGGCGCCGAGTCAGCGTCCACGCGAGGCGGACCTTATCGCGCAGTGGGGAGCGGGGGTCTGGCTTGGCTGGTCGCTCCATGCGACCGACGGCGCGCGGTACACAGTCGTTTTCCAGGGGCGCCCGGGCGGATCGGTCGGGCCTGACTTCCGCGATGCGGTGCTGCTCGATGCGATGGGGGCCCGCGTGACTGGCGACATCGAACTGCACCTCCAGCCATCGGGGTGGCGGGCGCATGGGCACAGCATTGACCCTCGCGACAACGGCCTTGCGCTCCATGTCACGCTCACTGGAGGGCGCGATGAGACGCCTGCCGCAAGTCGGCTGGCCAGTGGACGCGCCGTACCACTCGTCGTGCTGGCGTCGCAGCAAGCGCCTGGCCCCAAGCGTTCTCCAGCCCCAGTGTGGCCATGTCACTCATTGGCGGGAGGGCACGCGGCGCTGCGGCGAGAGGCGCTGCTCACACTTGGCTGGCAACGATTCGAGCAGTTCGTGGCGGCGTTCACGACGATATTGCGAGCGTCCGCAGGTGAGGAGGACGCCACTCATCGCGGGTGGCGTGCGGTGGATAGCGCCCTTGTGGTCGCGCTGGCAGAAGGATTAGGCTACGGCCGTGATCGGCTGGCGCTGCGCGCATGTGGTGAACGGCTGGCGGCTGGCGCGCCTCCCGACGCGCTGCTGACGACCATCGCCCGTAGCGGACATCTCGAGCGGCGACGCATGGGCGGGCTGCTGGCGCTGATGGAGCGTTGGGGCGAGGAACGCCCGCTTCTAGCGCTAACCGATGCGCTGGAACGCGGAGCGGCGCGGGCGGGCGCGTCTGGCGCTGCGCGGGCGCTGACAGAGGCGCTTCTCGTCAAGGAGTGCGGCGCCATCTCGGCGGGACGCGCGCGGATCCTGGCCTTCAATGTCGTCTTGCCCTGCGTCGCCGCCTGGGCTGCCGCCTTACCTGCGACCTCACCCGAGCATCATCTTGCCAGCCTGGCGCGTGCGGCGACAGCGGCGCTGCCCAGTCTGCCGTCGAACCAGATTACCCGTGAAATGTGCCGTCAGCTTGGCATGCCACACGCGCCAAGGGGAGCGCTTGCCCAGCAGGGGCTGCACCATCTCTGGGCGCAGTGGTGCCGCACAAAACAATGTGACGGATGCCCCTGCGCCCACGCGAGTGGGTAGTCTGATTGCGCCATCTCTGCTACACTGAGGCTCGCGGCTCGTAAAGCTAAGGCGACATGTCGCACGCGCAGTCGCACGCGCATCGGAATGGCCATTGCGCCATCGTTGGTCGGAGGGGCCATCACATGCAGGGGTTCATCGCGGGATTAGAACATGTCCCGCCACCGTTGATAAATCTCTTTGTCTTTGTCTGGCTCGCAGCGGAGAGCTGCGGTATCCCACTGCCAAATGAACTCGTGCTGTTACTCGCTGGGTCACTCGCCGCCCAGCGTGGTGACACCGTTGGCGCTGTCGCGCTCGTGCTGTGCGCTACGGCGGGTAGTCTCGTCGGCGCTACTGCCGCATATTACATCGGCGTGCGCGGTGGACGAGCGGTGATTCTGCGCTGGGGGCGCCTTGTGCGGCTGGATGCGCGGCGGCTCGACATGGTGGAGCAGTGGTTCACGCGATCTGGCGCACTCGCCATCGGTGTCGCGCGTATCACGCCGTTCGTTCGCACTGTCTCTTCTTTCCCGGCGGGCATCCTGCGTATGCCGAAACGAGAATTCTATACAGCGACCACGCTTGGCTCGCTCCTGTGGTGCGCCGTACTCGTAACCGTCGGCTATGTGCTCGGCGCAGACTATATGGTCGCCGTCACGCTGATCGAGCACTATACCGCGCCCGCTGTCATCGTGTTGGTCGCGCTCGTGGCCGGCTACCTCTGGCTGCACCAGCGACTTTCCCATCTGGATGTTGGCGCTGGCGGCGAGAAGCGCGACGACAAGAAGAGCGGCTCGGGCGCTGGGTCCTCGCGCTAGATGAGACCTCCCACGAAACATGACGCCGCGCTAGCGACACACGCTGGCCTCGGCGTCATGGCACGCTTGGTGGAGCGGCTGGCGGTTGGCCTGCGTCAGTACGTTTTCGCCGTGACCACCGACGATGACCGCAGTGTCGTCGTCCGGCTGGCGACTGGCGACAGCGCGGGCGACCTCGCGGGCGGAGTCTACTGGCATGAGCGGCTGCGTGACGTTGGGGCGCCACTCGCGCAGTTGCTCCACGCCGACCTCGCGCCGACCGAAGGCATCCCCTACATGCTGCTGGAACGACTGCCAGGGCAGGACCTCGGCCTCGTCTACGATCACCTGACTCGCCAACAGCGTTTCGTCATCGCAGCCGACATCGTCGCGATCCAACGCGCCGTCGCGCAACTGCCACGAGCGCACGGCTTCGGTTTCGCGTGCTCATATGATGACCCGAACCTGCGCGCGAGTTGGTATGAGGTCGCCCTGGCGCATGTAGAGCGCAGCCGCCAGCGTATCTCCGCCGCTGGCGTGACATCCGCGCACGTCGTTTCTCGGGTACGGGCCTGCGTCGAGGATAGTGCGAGCTACCTGCGCGCAGTGGAGCCAATCGCGTTCCTCGACGACACGACCACCAAGAATGTGCTCATCTTCAACGGCGCCTTGAGCGGAATTGTCGACACGGATAATGTCTGCTTCGGCGACTCACTGTTTACCCTGGCGCTGACCCGTGTAGCATTGCTCGCGCATGGCCAGGATCCCGAGTATGCCGATCACTGGCGCGACCTGCTTGCGCTGGATGGCGAGCAGCGGCGGGCGCTCGACGTCTATACCGCGATGTTCCTGCTGGATTTCCTGGGGGAGTTGGGGCATCGCTTCAATCGCGACGAGCCAGTCGCATACGACGCGAAGTACAAGCGGCGTCTCGAACGACTGCTGAGCGAGGCGCTAGATCGCGTATGACTCGCCACTGGACTGCAGGCGCGCGCCGACCACCACAGCCATCACCAATCCATTCGTGTCGGCGATGCTGATATCGAAGGAGCTAATGCCAAGCGTGCGCGCGTGCGCTTCCGCGCCGCCACTAAGGATGAGGAAAGGCTTGCCGCCGGGCAGCCGAATGATCTCGATCTCACGCCATGAGACGACGCCGCCGATCCCGACACCCAGCGCTTTGGCGGCGGCTTCTTTCGCGGCGAAGCGTCCTTCGAGCCGTTCGATCTTCCCGTTGGCTTCGGCGATCTCGCGCGGCGTGAAGAGGCGTTCGAGCAGGCGTTCACCACGACGCGCGTAGATGTGCGCCAGACGACCCCGCTCCAATAAATCAACTCCAACGACGACCGCAGGGACCACTGCGGGCTGCGGCGCATCGTTGGAGATTGTCATAGGATCCTCAGGGATATGCCCCAAGCTAGTCGGCGAGGCTCTCAGCGAACGATTCGTTCGGCGCGGTGACCGAGCGGCGTTTGCCATTGCCACGACCGATGCCCTGATAGGCGAAACCCAGTCGCGTCATTTCATCGGGATCGAAGAGGTTGCGTCCATCGATCAGCACGGCGGGTTCGCCCTGCGTGTTCAACGCCGCGCGCAGCCGCTCCATGTCGATATCGTTGAAGCGCTTCCACTCGGTCAACACGAGCACTGCCTGCGCGCCCTTGGCGGCATCGTACTCATCGGCGCAGTAGGTGATGCCGTGGTCGGGCAGCACAGCCTGCGCGGTCTCCGCCGCCACGGGATCGAACGCGCGCACGGTCGCGCCCGCAGCGATCAGCCACGAGATGATGTCGATCGAGGGCGCCTCGCGCATGTCGTCCGTGTTGTCCTTGAACGCCAGGCCCAGCACGGAGATGGTCGCGCCGCGCAGTCGCTCAGCGCCGCCGAACGCCGATTCCAGCTTGTCGATGACAACGTGGCGCTGATCTTTGTTGATGCGCATCACCGCGTCGAGCAGCTGCGGGTGCAGGCCAGCCTGGTCGGCCATGTGCGCCAGCGCCTTGACGTCCTTCGGGAAGCAGCTACCGCCGTAGCCCAGGCCGGCGTCGAGGAAGGCGCGGCCAATGCGCTTGTCGTAGCCCATGCCCGCCGCGACCTCTTTGACATCCGCGCCAAGCAGGTCGCAGATGCGCGAAATCTCGTTGATGAAGGAAATCTTCGTCGCCAGGAACGCGTTCGAGGCGTACTTGATCATCTCAGCGGTGTAGAGGTCGGTGATGACGATCGGCGCGCGCAGGGGCACATAGAGTTCACCGACATTCCGCGCAGCCGCCTGGTCATACGAGCCGAGCACCACGCGGTCAGGATGCAGGAAGTCATTGACCGCCGAGCCTTCGCGCAGGAACTCAGGATTCGAGACGACCGAGATGGTCACGCCCGCGTCGCGCTTGTTCTTGTTGGCGATCTCCGAAACGAGGTCACCGCTACCGACCGGCATCGTGCTCTTGTTGACGATGATGGTATCGCGGGTGACGTGCTGAGCGATGGAGCTAGCCGCGCGCTCCACATAGGTCATGTCAGCGGCGGCGCCACCGTCGATGCTGGGAGTGTTCACGGCGATGAAGCAGTAATTCGCGTCGCGCACAGCATCGGCGTAATCCGTCGAGAAGCGCAGGCGCCCCTTGCTGACGTTACGGCGCACCAGCGGCTCTAGCCCAGGCTCGTAGATGGGCATCTCACCAGCGCGCAACCGCTCGATCTTCGCCTCGACAATGTCCAGGCAGACGACATCGTTTCCCAGTTCCGCCAAGCAGGCGCCCGTCACCAGCCCAACATAGCCGGTGCCGACAACGCAGACTTTCTTCATGCTACTCCTCGGGTGTCCGCTGGACTGCTATCTCAGGGCGAATCACTCGTGCCGCGCGCCTGTATCCGCGTTCGACGGTCGCCGTTTGCCATTAGACAGGATAGCGCTTACCCGGCAAGTACGCTCCTATTGCGCGCTGACCGTGGCGCTCTCGCCATTGTACTCGATTTCTGCTCGGATGTGACTTGGTCTAGTACGACTAGGATGACCAGGATAACGGGCGTTTGGCGCCGTCACTGTTGCGCAGCCCGCGGCGCGCGGCGATAATACGGGTGGACTGCGTCGAACAGCGACGCATCCCGGGCGCCGTGATCCACACGCCATTCGCGTGTGGCCGGGAGGACTTCACTCAGATGCTCAGTGCGTTTTCACAGGGGATTACCGCGCATCCGCTGGGATATATCATTCTCAACATCGACCCTGTACTCATCAGAATCGGAGCGCTAGCCGTCCACTGGTACGGCATCGCGTATATCGTTGCGCTGGCGATTGGCCTCCGGGTCATCTCACGGTGGGCACGTACGCTCGGCCTGCATGAAGATCAGATATGGGGACTCTTCATCTGGGCGGCGATTGGCGGTCTGATCGGCGGGCGACTATACTTCGTCATCCAGCAGCGAGACCTGGTCCAGAACTATCTGATGAAGCCGCTGAACATCATCGCGGTCTGGAATGGTGGCATGGCATTCTTCGGCGCCATCTTCCTTGCCTCAGCCACGCTCTTCATCGTCGCGCCTCGCTATGGAGTCGATCGGTGGCTCGCGCTGGATGGCGGCGCCTTCTTCGGCGCGGTTGGGCAAATCTTTGGGCGCTTCGGCAACATCGTCAATGGCGACATCCTGGGCTATCAGGCTGGGTCGGTGGTGACGCCACCCCAGGGACTCTGCGTGCACGCCCCCTGCGTCGCGTATGTCCAGGATCCGCATGTGCTGGCATGGGCTTTCGTCTACCTGAATCCCGCCAGTTTCGCGCCGCAGGGCATTCCCTTCCAGCCAGCGCAGGTCTACGAGATCGGGTTCAACCTCATCGCGCTGGCGTTGCTCTTCCCAGTGCGCTATGTCATGCCACGCGTCAAGACAGGCACATTCTTCGCCGCGTATCTCGCGATGTATGCCATAAGTCAGTTCATCGTCTTCTTCTATCGCGGCACCGAACTTACTACTCCATTTCTCGGCATCACCGCGCTGAAGCAGGCGCAATGGACCGCTATCTTCGCCTTCATCGCCGCGGGCGTTCTGCTCGCGTTGGCGCGTCGCTATGGTGTCGCGTGGCCCTTCACTGAGAAACGGCCTATCGCGTATCCGCTGCCCGCTGGCGGCCTGACCACGGCGCTCAGCGCGGAATGGCAGACCCAGGCCGACGAGGCGAAAGCGCGCCCAGCCGTCAATCCGTATGTGCTACGCCGCAAGAGTGTCCCAACGTTCGAGCGTCCCGATACACTCCCGGATTGGCAGCAGGGCGACTCGCGATTCGGCGCGCTGCGCAACGACTTCAACACGCCCGCGTCCACATCTCCGAAAGACCAAACGCACGGAGCGAACGCCACTGAAAGCGCTGTTCATGAGTGACCAGTCCACGCACGCCGCCGACCGGACGTCCACCAACGCGGCGCCGGGGAACACTGCCCCAGCGCCGCAGCATGGATGCCCATTCTGCCAGTTAGGCAAACTGGAGAGAGTGCTCGCGGAGACGCCATCATTCTACCTGGTTGGCGATCATGCGCCGCTCATCTCCGGCCATGTGCTGATCATTCCACGCGCGCACTATGCATGTTATGGAGCCGTGCCAGCCCACCTCGACGCCGAACTGCTGGAACTGAAAGAGATGACGCGCCGCTTCCTCACGGAGGTCTATGCGGCGCCAACGTTCTTCGAGCATGGTGTGTTCCGCCAGACGGTCGCTCACGCACATCTGCACGCGATGCCATTCGGCTCCATCGAGTGGGATCTCCTCGGCATGGCAGAGAGCACGGGCGGCGTGGCCTGCCACAGCCAGGACGACCTCCGCGCATGGTACGCCGAGCGTGGACACTATTTCTATCTGGAGACACCAGGCGACGCCGAGCGTGGCTCACCAGCGCAAGCCGCCATCTTCCCACCGGAGATGGGTGTCTATGGTCGGGCCCTCTCGACCCTGCACAGCCTCACCAACGCGCGCGAAGGGTGGTCGCCGCCGCAGTTACGCTATGCGACACGCGGGCCAAAGCTACGTGCGCTGGCTGAAGCATGGAACGCCTGGCGCGCGCAGGGCGAGTAGATGCTCCCTCTAGCCGACGCGCAGGCGTTGCGCGAGCCGATTCGCCAGGCGGATGCTGTAGTTCTGTCCGCGATCCTGCGGGTAGACCTGGAACATATTCGCGACATACAGGTTGGGAATTGGCGTCTCGTGTGGCGGAATATGCTCAGCATACTCGCGCGTGACGATGGGTTGCGCCCAGGGAGCCGCGAAGCCCCACTTTTCGGTGATCCAACTGCGGTCGAACGAAGGATTCAACCGCAGGATGCCCGGCAGATAGCGTTCGAGCGCCTGCTCTGGCGACTCGCGCAACACGGGATGATTCATCGGGACGTAATTGCCGAAATAGACCAACCGCCGACCACCATACTGCTCGGGCTCGATGAAGTTGGTATGTTCGATGGCGCTCAGGAACGGATAGCCCGCATCGCCAATCGCCAGCCAGTAGATGTCATTGGGCAGGAAGGGACGATCGAGCGCCAGAATCAGACAGTGCGCGCCGAACGCATCGCCCCATTCGTAGCGCGAGCGATAGGATTCGGGCAACTCCGGCGCCAGACGGCAGGTGACGCGGGTCGGCAGCGTGGAGACGACGCGCGTATAGCGCTCTTCACCCACCGCTGAAGTGATGCGCAACCCGGCAGTGTCGGAGCGAATGGACTTCACCTCGGCGCCGAGCCGTACCTCGCCGCCATGCGCCTCGATGCCCGCGACCAGCGCTTCGTAGACCTGCTGGAATCCGCCTAGCATATAGCCCAGTTTCAGCGTACGATAGTGCGCCCGCGCCCACATCCACGGCATCGCGACATCGCCCGCGCGCGCGCCGAACTTGCCTTCCAGCATCGGCTTCCAGATGGTGTCGTAGACCCGTGGCCCCATCCAACGGGAGAGCCATTCAGCCGCCGTGCTCTTCGCCAGCAACTCCGGCGACGGGAGAAATTTGAGGACGGCGCCGCCCGCGCCGAGCCGCAACCGGTCGAAGAAGGGCAGCGGAGAGAGCGAGAGGATAGAGCGCGGATCGCTATCGAGCCGGTAGGGCTTGCCACCGATCAGCGTGCTGCTATTCGGCGCGCGCCACGTGAGTTTATCGCTCAGCCCCAACTCATCGATGAGCGCGACGGCGTCGGTGTCCGTCGCGAACAGGTGATGATAGAACTTTTCAAGCCACGGGCCGCTCTCGCCACCGACCCGGAAGCCAGAGGCAAGTCCGCCAGCCTCTCCCTCTCGCTCATACACCACGACCCGCTCGCCAGCCTGCGCCAATCGCCAGGCCAGTGTCAGCCCGAGCGCCCCACCTCCCAGAACCGCTGTGCTCTGCGCCGTCATGCTACCGTCCCACTGCTCATGTGTCCATTGATCAGGGCCTCAGTATAATGCGTCCGCCGCTCCGCGAACACTCCCCCGAGGCAAAGAGACGGCGCGAGACTCACCTGCCCCGCGCCGCTCCATCTGGAGTGGCGACCTGGTTGCGCATCACCCCGATCTTATCGATCGCGGATTCCATGACATCGCCCGGTTTGAGGAACTCCTGTGGAGTGCGGCCAAATCCGACGCCAGCGGGTGTGCCAGTGGCGATGATGTCACCTGGCTCCAGCGTCATCACCTGCGACAGGGCGACGATCAGCGCGGGAACGTCGTAGATCATATTCGCCGTCGTATCAGCCTGCTTGAAGATGCCATTCACGCGCAGCGAGAGTTGGAGCGCCGATGGGTCAGGAATCTCGTCAGCCGTCACAATCCACGGTCCCATCGGGCACGAACCATCGAGACTCTTGCCGAGGAACCATTGCAGACCAGGCGCGTGCTGCAAGTCACGCGCGCTGATGTCGTTGATAACGGTATAGCCGAAGACGTGCGCGAGCGCATCCTCCCGCGTGATGTGTCGCCCGCCCTGGCCAATCACGACGCCTAGCTCCACCTCCCAGTCGATCTGCTCCGAAACGGTGGCGTCGAAGGGAATTTCGTCGTATGGGCCGATGACGGTTGTGACAGCCTTGGTAAAGATATTGGGACGCGACTGGCCAACGGGCGCCGTCTGGCCAATCGCCCGCAACGACTCGGCGGCATGCTCCGCGTAGTTGCGCCCGACGCAGAGGATATTTTTGCTTGGGCGAGGAATCGGCGCAAGCAAGGTCGCGCTGCTCAGAGTCAACGCCACATCTTCGGGCGCGGCGCTGGCGAGTTGTTTGACGCGCTCCAACTCCTGCGGTCCCGCCGCGATCAGCGCGAGCATGTCGCGCAGCGTCTCTGACGCCTCACGCGCTTCGGGCGCATTCAACGCAGTCGCCGCCCGCGACAGATCTACCAACTCGCCATCGCGCGCGACACCCAGCCGCACACTGCCATCATCAGCGCGAAAACTCGCTATGCGCACAGGTTCCTCCTGATTCTCACTGGCTCTCTTGACCTCGCCGCACCGAATCTCTTCGCGCAGTCTATCATGCGGGAGGCGCACGATCGCACGCGTTCGGGCTACAATGCCCGTTAGGACGTCTTTCGGGAGCTGGAACGGCAGACAAACGAGGAGGCGTAGGCGCATGCTCGATGACATGAGCGGCCTGAACGAACTGAGCGAGATGAGCGACCTGGGCGACATCAACTGGGGCGTGCTGGGCGCGGGCTACATCTCGCGTGTGGCGATGGTTCCCGCGCTCTCGGCGTTGAGCGGCGCCAGACTGCTCGCCATCGCCGCGCATGACCACGAACGAGCGACTGCGCTGGCCGAGCCATATGAGATCGAACGGGTCTACGACAACTATCAGGCGCTGCTGGATGACCCCGATGTCGAATGCGTTTACATCGCGCTCGCCAATGACCAGCACCGCGAGTGGACAGAGCACGCGGCGAGAGCAGGCAAGCATGTGCTCTGCGAGAAGCCACTGGGCCGCGATACCGCGGAAGCGACGATTATGCACAACGTCTGCGATGCCGAAGGAGTCGCCCTGATGGAGGCGCTGATGTATCGCTTCCATCCGCGCATGGATATGGCGCTGAACATGATCGCTCAAGGGGCGATTGGCGAGCCACGCACGGTGGAAGCGTCGTTCTGCTTCACACTCGGCGACCTCAGCAATTACCGTCTGCGCCCCGAACAGGGTGGCGGCGCGCTACTCGATGTCGGCGGATACTGTGTCTCGGCGGCGCGCTTCTTCTTCGACGATGAGCCGCTGACCGCACGCGCATCCGCCCGCTACGCCGATACCGGCGCCGATATGGCTGTCGACGCGCTGCTCGAATTTAGCGACGGACGCGCCGCGCACATTACCTGCGCCTTCGACACCGCCGACTACCAGCGCGTGACCGTCGTAGGGACGACTGGTTCGCTGGAACTGCCCTACGCCTTTACCGCCTGGCATGATGATGAGGCGCCCATCCTCATTCACCATGGCAAGCGCGTCGAGCGCGTCCTGGCGCCGTCAGCTGACCCATACGCGCAAATGGCCGACGCGTTCGGACGAGCCGCTGTCAGCGACATGCCCATCCCCTATAGCATGGAGAATTCACTGGCCGTCGCGCGTGCGCTCGACGCCATCGCGCAGGCTGCCCGCTATGGCGAACGTGTCGAGGTGGCGCGCTGACGCATGGCGACCGCGTCATCCTTCCACGCCCACCACTTCAGCAACTCGGGGTCATGCGGCCCCGGTGTCGCGAAGTACACGGCGCATCGCAAGGTGTACAGCATGCATCGGTCAATATGCGCGCCGCGCAACTGGCAAAGGCGCGTGTACAGGCGCTCTGGGTCTACGCCTTCCAACTGCTCTACCGACTGGACACCCAGATCCCAGAGATCCTGGGCGATGGCGCGCCCCACACCCGGAATGCGCTGGAGGTCGCGCAGTGTCTCTCGCTGGCGTGCCGCGTCTATACCGTTGTCTCCCATGATATGCATGTCTTCTACTGCTGGTCAGGCGTAGCGTCTGGCTGCTGGCTCGCGAAGCCGAGCATATAGCCACTCGGATCTTCGATATAGAATTCTCGCGCGCCGTAAAACGTGAGATGTGGCTCCTTGACGATGCGCGCCTTGCCCTCGACAGCCGCGTAGAGCGCATCGGCATCGTCCACATCCATGTAGAGCGAGCCCGTCACGCCGGGAGCCTGTCCACGGAACTGCGGAAAGCCCTCCTCGATGCTGCCGCGCGACTCCAGCATCAGCGTCACTGCGCCCGCGCGCAGCATCGCCCAGACGGGCGCCTGCTCGTCGGGAACCGTCGCGACCACCTCGAATCCAAGTGTATCGCGATACCACCCCATCGCCTGCGCGACATTCTCAACCATCAGATTCGGCGCGAGTGACTGGAACTCCATCTGATCTCTCCTCAGAACACGTCCTATGCGCCGCGCGGACCATCAGCGCGACTGGCGCAGCCTTCTGTGAGGGAGTATAACGGCTATTGTGGTCAATTATTGTCCAGTTACTGCTGAAGTGATGCCACGGCGAGGAGATCACAATGCGTGCGGCATATTCGCCAGCGACACGCCTGCTTGCGCTGCTCGATCTGCTGCAATCGCGGCCCAGAGTGCAGGCGGCGGAGGTCGTTGCGGCGCTCGGCGTTGAGGCCCGCAGTGCGCGGCGCTACATCACGATGCTGCAAGATATGGGCATCCCGGTGGAGGCGCGGCGAGGGCGCTACGGTGGCTATGCGCTGCGCCCGGGCTACAAACTCCCGCCACTCATGCTGACCGATGACGAGGCGCAGGCAATCACCCTGGGATTGATGGCCGCGCGCAACCTGGGTGTGGCGGAGATAGAGACAGCCACGGCAGGCGCGCTGGCGAAGGTCGAGCGCGTGCTGCCAGCGCCTGTGCGCGAGCGTGTGCTGGCCATGAGCGAGGCCGTCGCGCTGGATACTCCACGCCCAGCTAGCGCCGTGAGCCCTGCGCGAGCAGACCTCATCGCGCTCTGCAGCGCTGCTAGCCGCGCCGGACGTCGCGTAACACTGCGCTATCGTCAGCGTGAAGGCGCGGAGAGCGAACGGGGGGTAGATTGTTATGGCGTCGTCCACTCTGATGGACGCTGGTATCTCGTCGGCTATTGTCATCTGCGGCAGAGCATCCGCACCTTCCGCCTCGACCGCACACGCAGCGTGACACTGCGTGAGGAACGTTTCACGCGCCCACGCGACTTTGACTGCCTCGCATACGCTATCGCCGCTTTCGCGGCCATCCCCGATGAATGGTTGATCGAAGCGCTGCTTCACATGCCCTTCGAAGAAGCGTCCAGCGTTGTTCCGCCCTCGTTCGCTACGTTGGAGGAGTCCGCGCACGGCGTCAGGCTGCGAGCATACGACCGGAGCCTGGACCATGCCGCGCGTTTCCTGCTGAACCTCGGCTGCCCCTTCGAAATCATCGCGCCTGCCGCACTGCTCAAGACATTCGAAGGGCTGGCGCGCGAGGTGATGGCGATGGTAGAGCGGTCAGCGCACGCTTACGCCTGACTTGCCAGCGCCAGCGCTGGCTGATACGATGCGAACAGGCGCACGCTGCGCAAAAGCGATGTTCTGCCGTGCGGCGTCTGAGGAGAACAGAGTGAGCCAGCAGCACATCCCCCCAACCCACGCACGCCTGATTGACGGGCGCGAGTTCCGTGTCGAAGCGGATGGCGCGCATGTGGACGAGCGCGTCCATGCCTTCGCACAGATGCAGGAGGCGCGGCTGCTGTTCCTGCGGCCTGAGACGCTAGGCCTGCGGATGTCGAATGTTGGACAAGTCGAATATTCGTTTGCCAACCCGGGCGACGGCATGGCTGCGCTGGAGGCTATCTATCAGCATCTGCCAGAACTTCGCCGCGCCGATACGCCGCCGCCCGCGCCCGAAGCGCCACCCAACTATTTCGCGCCCATCGCTCCACCTGAGCCGACTCCGGCGCCAGCGCCCAGCCCAATCTACGCGCCTGATGGACGATTCGGGAGTGCGCCCTATGGTTCGCCACAACCGCGTTACCCGGGAAGCGTGTCTGGCATGTACGCGCTGCCACCCGCGCCGATACCATTCCCACAGGCGACCCTCGACGCGTACGGCCCAGACGCGAACACTACCCATGCCGAACTCACGCCAACACCGCGCACCGCTGGCCAACTCATTGGCAATGCGTTCCGGCTCTATGGCAAGCGATTCGGCGCACTGTTCACGTTGACACTTCTGGTGGCGACACTGCCGATGATGCTCACGGCGCTGGCCAATGCGCTGCTGATGTGGCTCGGCGGCGACAATCCGCTTGCGGGTACACCCAGTCTGCTCCCGATGCTCCAGCAAGCGCTCAATGGGCAGACTCCCACCACTCCGACGACGACAAGCGCCACCGCGACGACGCCACTCACCACGTTTATCGGTCTCGCCGGACTCGTGGTAGCAATCCTCTCGCTGCTGGTCCTGGGCTGGAGTCAGGCCACACTTACAGTGGGAGCGCGCGAAGCGACTCTTGGTCGCCCGATTGACCTGCGCGCATGCGCCCGCGAAGGGTTGTCGCGCGCATGGGCCACACTGATGTCGCAGATCGTGCTCTACGCTCTGCTCTTCCTCGTCGCCGCACCGGGATTGGGGATGGCGCTAGCGCTCGCCCTGACCCCAAATGTGCGTACCGCTGGCGTGCAGTTCACACCTGCTGACGCGACCGGATTCTATGTGGCGGCTGGCCTCATTGCCATACTGACCCTGGTATTTCTCGCCTACATCTGGACGCGTTTCGCTCTGTATCCAATCACCACAGCGCTGGGCATGCAGCAACCGCTGCGACACAGCCTCGCGTTGACTGCGTTTGGCTGGTGGCGCGTGTTCGCTGCGCTCCTCGTCGTCACGCTGTTCACCAGTCTCTTCAGCGTGTCATCAAATCTCGCGCAGTTCGTCTCCGTCGCGTTGAGCGCGGTGGCGCTGGCTCCGCTGGCCCAACTGATCGCTGGGCCGGTCGGGGCATTGGTTCGCGTGGGCATACTCTACGATCAACGGCTGCGGCGCGAAGGCTACGCGCTCTTCCAGCAGGAAGGAATCACGCAGCCCAGCGGCGCCAACGACGCCACGCCAGCCAAACATGGCTCAGAAGTTCACCGCTAGCCCTGGCTATCCTGCACGAGCAAGGGGATGAGGTTGGCGGCATTGGGTGAACCAAGCCCCGTCGCGGGATCCCACCCGGAAGTTGCGGAGTAGCCCTGAATGTGGAACGCGCCACGAGAGAACGAGTTATCGCCCTGCGTGATGTCCCTGAACGCGCTAGCATACTGCGGCGACGCGGCAATCTTATACAGCGAAGGATTGATATAGCCGAGCGGCTTCCCGGCCACCTGATTCGCGACGGCCATGAGCCCGGCCCACAACGGCGCCGCCGCGCTCGTACCACCAGCCACTATCCATTGCCCGCGAATAGAGATGGCTAGTCCGGTGGCTGGGTCAGCTGCCGCGGCGACATCTGGCGTCCCACGATTGCCATGCAAGATGTGCTGATCGCTCGCTGGTAAACTCTGCTGGAATGCGGGTGTGGAAAAGAACCGGCTCACGCCACCACCACTCGCGCCGCCATTGTTCCACACGACCTCGCTATAGGTGGAACCATTGTGCGCGAGAGTCGTGCCGCCCACTGCCGTCACCCACGGGCTAGCGTCCGGGTAACTGGTCGTCGGCGTCGGTGAAAGCGGACTACTTGCGCCAGCACTGAAGTCGATCAAATCCGTCGCGCCATTGTCACCTGAACTGCTCAGAATCGTTATGTGCTGCTGGGTTACTGCCTTCTGGTAGAAGGTCTCCCACTGGGCGATCTCAGCCTGGCCAGCGGCGTCAGCCAGGCTCACCTCTGACGCCGCCCAGCTCTGTGAAATGATCGCGCCCAGGTGATGATCAGCCGCATATTGCTCCAGCTTGAGGAACTCCGGCAGACCCTGCACACCCTCCGTCTCATCAACAGGACTGATCATCAGGTCAATGCTGGCCTCGGGCGCAATTGCGTGGACCATTTCTACATCGAGCGTGGTTTCCGTTTGCCAACCCACCATGTCCGCATCATCCGAATTGAAGGGTATTGTCCCCAGCGGACTGAGCACCTTCAATTTGACCGCTGGCAGATTGAACTGCTTATCAAAGGTGTCCAGGTCTTGCTGCAACATTGGGCTGCCAAACGAATCGATGATAACAACAGTCTGACCCTGCCCACGTTTGCCTGCGTTGTAGAGGGACGTGAGGCCATAGGCAGCGCGCAACTGCTGCGGCGTATAGACCGTGCACGCGCCGCACATCTCGGGAGGAGCCTGATCGGGAGCGAAGGTCGAGTCAGTGGATTGTGACGGCGTAATGAGACTTGGCGGTGAGCACGCCGCGAATGACGCCAGCGCCATTCCAAGGACCAGCGCCCAGCGCCAGCGACTAGTAATTCTCATCAACGTGCGACCTCTCCTCAGTTGCTCATGGGCGTGAATCTCCATGGAGCCGAATGCGTGCTGGCACGTTAGCCTACGGCCATACAGAACGTCAAGCCGCGCTCATTGTGCTTTCTATGTATTCTACCGAGGCGAGACAGGATTATTCACTGAGCGCGCGATAAGAAATCCGATGTCACTGGTTGGCTGACGACAGGCGCGACATGTGGTATGCTGTCGTTGCCTGTGAAGCGCGCTTCACAGCCACGCGGGAGTAGCTCAGTTGGTAGAGTACCTGCCTTCCAAGCAGGGCGTCGCGGGTTCGAGTCCCGTCTCCCGCTCCACTTCCAATCCTTCAGAGTTCATTCATCCCTCACACAAATCGGCTCACTCTTCACTGCAGTCCACACCCTGACATCCTCATGCGCACGCCAAATAGATTCGAATGCTAGTGCGCCGCCGAGCGCTCAAGCGCAGTGCGCCCCTTCGCGCGCATTCGCCAGAGTGGCAGGCTCACGATGGAGCCAACCGCCACCGCGATCAGCATAGCCACCACCGACTCCTCAACTGGCGGCTTGGTCGTCATGAGGAAGACAATACCAACCAGTACGGCGATATAGACACTCAGGCCCGTCGCCAACATGGGATCGCGCGTGCGGACGGCCAGCGCCTCGGGGAGCGGACCATCCTGTGCGTCGCGCGCGAGTCGGGAGATTGCCTTTACACGCGGATCAATGACCAATGCTCCACCAGGCGCGAGCAGCACGAAGCTAATCGTCGCCACGATAATCCACGTCGCCCGTTCACCCCACACCGTGATAGCCATGTAGAAGCCCGCAACGCCAAGTAGCAGGATGCTACCCACAACGAGATTGCCAGACGCCACCATCAAGCCCGAGAGGATACGCGCCTGTTCGCTGCGCTGCGCACGTCGCAAAGCCGCGACGGAATAGGCCCAGACCCCCATTCCAGCGAAGATGCCGATGACGCCGCACACATGCGCAAAGAGCGCAAGCGTGTAGAGGTTCACATAGATGTTCAGAATGTACATGGCGCCCGCCTCCTACTCTCCACTCCCTGATTTCTCTGATACGACTTCCGTATCATCATCGGCGCTCCGTGCCATGTTCTGTGGCGCCGCGAGCGGTCGCAAGCCATCGAGGAAGATGCTGACAATCACAGCGATATGCTCGTCATCGGTCAGGCCGTCAGCCTGGAGCGCTGGAAGCAGCAGTTTGCCGCCCAACTGCGGGAGCAGCATTCCGATGAAAGCGCGTGCGCTGGCGCGCACATCGTGTGGTCGCAAACGCCCGAGTTCAACCTGTTGTGCGAGGTATGCCTTGAAGAAGTTCAGGATCTTCGCGATGAACTGACCTCCAAGCGCATCCGCTGTCTCGGGATGGCGAATTACCTCAGGCAGAATCAGCCGTAGCAGCCGCTGAGCGCCAGAGCGCTCAGCAGTGGAAAGATACGCGCGAGCCAGCAGCGGCAACACATCCTCAGGTGGACGATCGAGCCAGCTAGCAGGGTCGAGCGCGAGTTGTAAGATCGGCAGGCGCTGCGCCAGCACGGCCTGGTAGAGGGCCTCCTTGGTAGGAAAGTACCAATAGATCAGCGCCTGCGACTGGAGTTTCGCGCGCTGGGCAATGCGTTTGATCGTCGCTCCGCGAAACCCCTGGTCGGCGAACTCCGCGAACGCCGCATCGAGAATCTGATGCTCTCTATCCGCGTTCTGTTGCCCATCCCGCAGAATATCAAGCGTCGTTTCAGGCGTGTGTTGTTCGTCCATCTCATCTCCGCCATCGTGCAGGTACGCTCTTGATTGACTGTTCAATCAAGAGCGTACCTGCACTTGAACGTTTAGTCAAGTCGTGTGCGCGGCGGAGAGTTCCCACGGAATGCGCGCTACGACACGGACCGTTATACTCATCAATGGATTCGCCAGAAGAACCAGGTAATCACTACATCACTACATTGCATCGGGTCTGATCACAAGACACCTTTGCGCACGGCTGGCACAAAATTAGCTTTACACGTTTTCGGCTAACCTCCTCAGTCAGACACTGTCGAGCCACGCCTACAGTCGTTGGGGGTCCGTAAAACCCTGACAATAGTTCATATTTGAAGCCCATGCGAAGCGAACTCCCGCAGCGGTAAAGTTGTGAAACCGTAGGCGGCTGGCGACGCCGCGGGCTAAAAGGAAGGAACACTATGGCCAGTGCCCCAAATCAGAAACCTGACGATATGGCATCAGGAGTTGATGAAGTCGACTCGACAAACGCCTCCATCCAAGGGCCACTGACGTCGGCGCTGACCTCGCTGCCTAATGACGAGCCGGGATTGCCCGATCACGTCGTCCAGTTCTATGAGACTGACGACTTCCTTGTGGAGCAATTAGCTAAATTCGCCAGCGAGGGACTACAGGCTGGGGAGGCCTGCGTGATTATCGCCACTGAATCTCTCAGGGAGCGCGTAGAAAAGCGCCTGGAGAATGAGAAATTCGACCTGCGCCAGGCACAGCAGCAGGGAACATATATCACGTGCGACGCAGAGACCATGCTCCCGCTCTTCATGGTCGACGGGACGCCTGACCCCGAGCGCTTCAACCGTATCATTGGAACTGTCATCTCGCGTGCCGCACGCGGTAGCCGGCTGCCTGCATCGCCCGTGCGCCATGTGCGCGCCTATGGCGAGGTAGCGTCACTGCTATGGGCGACGGGAAACCAGGAAGCGGCCCTGCGGTTGGAAGAGCTATGGAACGAGCTTGCCGCCGGCGCCACCTGCCCGCCCTTTACCCTTCTTTGCTCATACCCGATGTCAGGTTTCGCCGGGGTAGCGCACGCGGCAGCTTTCCGTATGGTTTGTGAGAATCACGCGCAAGTCTTTCCAGGTGAGAGTTACTCCACGCTGGCTGATTCAGACGAGCGTCTGCGCACCATCACCATGCTCCAACAGAAGGCAAGCTCCCTCGAGACCGAGATCGCACAGCGCGAAGAGGTCGAGGAGCGGCTGCGTGTCTCAGACCACCAGTACCGCCGCCTCTTCGAATCCTCCACCGACGGAATTCTGGTGGTGGACGCTGACACGCATACCATCATGGCGGCAAACCCGGTCGCAGCGCACTTGCTAGGCTGGATGCGCGAGGAACTGGTGGGACAGGATCTCTGGTTCGTCGGTCTCTTCCCTGATCTCGCCGTCGCCGAAGAGGTCTGGCGCGAGTTGGAAGAGTGCGGCGTCGCCCGACTAGACACCCTGGCGCTGCCAATAGGCTCAAGCAGTCAGATGCGCTACGTAGATTTCGTCAGCAACCGCTTCCGACCCAATGGCCACTACGTCGTTCAGTGTCATCTGCGCGACGTCACGGAGCGTACGCAGGTGGAACAGGCGCAGCGAGAGCTTGAAGCGCGTAAAGACGCCTTCATCAGCATGGCTAGCCACGAGTTGCGCACCCCGATCACGAGCCTGAAGGCATTCACGCAGATCCTGCAGCGCCGCGCCAAACGACAGTCGGGTGAGGCAGACCTTCAGTTGCAGCAGGTGCTAGGGCGAATGGATGCGCAACTCGACCGCCTGACGCATCTCGTCACGGACCTGCTCGATTTGTCCAAGATGCAGGTAGGGAGCCTTGCCTTCCGTGACACATGCTTCGACGTAGATGCGCTCGTACACGAAACCGTGGAAACCATGCAGGCGGTGACCACCACGCACACGCTGTCCGCGGAAGGTTCCACCAGCGCGCACATCTCAGGCGACCGGGACCGCTTGGGGCAGGTGCTCATCAATCTGCTCAGCAATGCGTCGAAGTATTCACCCGATGCGAACCGCATCATTGTACGGCTACGCACTACGACCACGCAGACTGATGATGGCGATCAACAGTGGGCTGAAATCTCCGTGCAGGATTTTGGCATCGGCATCGCGCCTGAACACCAACATCGCGTGTTCGAGCGTTTCTATCAAGTCGGCGCCTCAGAGGGAGGCAGCACCTATCCCGGCCTGGGTATCGGTCTCCACATCGCGCGCACGATCGTCGAACGACATGGCGGGCGCTTGTGGATGGAAAGCCATCCTGGCGACGGGAGTACCTTCTATATCAGGCTCCCAGTGGCGAACAGCGACGACAGCTTGACGAATGATGATGGACTATGAGCAGCGAATTAAAGACCATCCACATCGTTGACGATGAGCCCGACATCGGGCTCGCTATCAGCATGGTACTCGAAGATGCAGGATATGATGTCGTGGTTCTGGAGCGCGGCGCCGACCTGATGCGGCGCCTCCAGACGCATGCGCTGCCTGACCTCATTCTGCTGGACATGTTGCTCGGAGGCCAGGACGGCCGCCAGATAGTCCGAACGCTGAAATCTGACCCAAAGACGCAAGCCATACCGGTTGTAATAATCTCTGCGCATCCCATGGCGGCTCATGAAGCCGTTGCCAGCGGCGCCGATGGCTTCATGAGCAAGCCATTTGAACTCGACGCTGTGCTAAATACGGTCGCCGCCCATCTGAAATCGTCACGACCTCCTGCGTAGTCGGTGAAAGGAGACCATGACCCTACAGCAAGCCATCAGCGCGACGTGGTCTAATATGCATGTTCTCGCGCCATGGCCATCCCGCTGGAGAAGTTCTCCAGCACACCGTTGAAACTTCTGTCACGTCGCTATCCCACGCAAAATACACACTTTGCGCACATCAAGCAGGTTGGCGACCTCACCGTTCCGAGCGAACACAATGCCATGCTCACGTGGAGCGTCGCATCCGTAACTAGGCATGATATTCTAGACGAAACCAGTGAGCAGCTCGACGGCGACTATCGCCATGAGGATCTTTTCAGGATGAGCAGCAAAGTACAGACTGGGCGAAGCATACGTCGCGAAGAGCAAAGTGAAATCGCGCGGCTCCGCGCTGAATTGCGGGCAAGCGAGGAACGCTACCAGGCGCTTGCACGCGCCACGGCCCAGATTGTCTGGACTGCTGCTCCTGATGGTCGAGCCAGAGATATGCTCGCGTGGCGCGCTTACACAGGGCAAACCAGCGAGCAGGCGCAAGGTCTGGGCTGGCTCGATGCGGTTCACCCCGATGACCACGCCATCGCCCAGCGCGCTTGGGCTGACGCCATCGCTACTCGTCACCCCTTCGACATCGAGTGCCGCGTGCGCCGCGCTGACGACTCATACCAACTCTTCAGCATGCGCAGCGCTCCAACGCTGGACGATGTGTCGGGCGCTGTGCGTGAGTGGGTCGGCGCATGCATGGTTGTCGGCGAGCGTGAACAGATCGAACAGGCATTGCAGATGAGCGCGGCGCGATTCCGCGATGTGATGGCCATTAAGTCCGTTGGCGCCATCTGCCTCGATGCCCACGGACGCCTGATCTACGCAAACGATGCCTTCCTCGAGATGGGTGGCTACAGCCGCGTGGATATCGAACAGGGACTGCTCTCCTGGCAACGACTGACCCCTCCGGAATGGTTGAATATCTCAGAGAAGCGCTTCGCCGAACTGTATTCGGCCGGTCGCATGCCGCCCTACGAGAAAGAATATTTCCGCAAAGATGGCAGCCGATTCTGGGGGCTCTTTGCCGCGACCTTGCTGAGCGATGGTATCGCCTTCGAGTTCGTGCTCGATATCACGGAACGCAAACGCGCCGAAGCAGCCGCCCTCGCCAAAGAAGCGCAACTTGCGGGGGAGCTTGCGGATACCCGGCGGCTGCAAGCCATCAGCAGCGCAATGCTGCACGAGGGCAACCTCGATGCGCTCTACCAGCAACTGGTCGACGCCACACGCGAGGTGATGCGCTCAGACATGAGCACGATGCAAATGTACTTTCCCGAACGGCGCGCGCTCCACCTCATCGCCTGGTCAGACATCAGCCCAGAAGTGGCAGCCCAATGGGAATGGCTGGATGATAGCGCATCAACCGTGTGCTCGGAGGCGCTACGCACCAGGCAGCGTGTCTTAGTCTCGAATGTCGAGGAATGCGATTATATCGTTGGTACTCCTGACATGGAGCTGTTTCGTCAGTCGGGAATCGTTGCCGTTCAAACCACCCCATTGGTCTCGCGTAGCGGCCACCTGGTAGGGATGATATCTAACCACTGGCGTACGTCCCACATACCCACCGAGCGGGAGTTGCAACTCCTCGATGTCATCGCCCGGCAAGCCGCCGACGTCATCGAGCGCAAACAATCGGAAGAAGCACTGCTCGAGAATAAAACCCGATTGCAGATGGCGCTCGACGCCTCACTGAGTGGCACCTTCGTCTGGCACGTCGACGAAGATCGTACGGAGCCTGACGACCAGATGCTCCATCTGTTTGGCCTCCCACCGGGCGCTTCGCTGACGCTTGAAAATGCGCTTGATAAGCTCATTCACGAGGACGATTGCGCACGCTATGCGGAGGCAGTTGGTCGCGCCATTGACCCGAACGGCTCAGGTGAACTGCGCGAGGACATTCGAGTGCTCCTCCCTGATGGTTCCACACGCTGGCGCTCGGTTACTGCACGCGTCTTCTTCGAGAACATGCCGGACGGGTCACGCAGGGCAGTCAAAATGATTGGTACGGCGTCAGATAGCAATGAGCGCAAGCGATTGGAGCGCCGCGCGCACGATGCGCTGGATGCGATGCTGGCAATGGCAGAGGCTACTGTGGAGGCGCCACCTCTGACAGCTTCAGACGCCAAGGCGAGCGACGCGGCAGTGCGCCGGGTGCTTTCGCTGGTGAACCGTGTATACCATGGTGGGCATGTAGGCGCGGTACTCCTCAACATTGATCAGGACACCATGGAGCCACTGGCAGCCGTGGGCCTCGACGCAGAGTGGTACACCGACTGGCAACGTGACCTACGTGAGAATCCAATCAGTCACTACCTCACGCCAGACAGGCAAGAACGCCTGCGAGCAGGCGACGTGCTCGATCTCGACCTCACCAGCGACATGGCGTATCAAGGCCCAGGCTATTTCGGTGTTCGTCGTGCGCTGCTCGTCGCGCACATGCTCACCGACACGCGTTGGTGTGTCCTCGCCATAGAGGTGGCGCCTGGCGCCGAAGTCTCGACAGAGGAGCGCAATTTCGCCAAAGCGGCAATTCGTCTGGTAGCGCTGGTCATCGAGCGCGAACGCCTGCAACGCGAGCGCATGGAGGCGGACGCTCGTGAACTCGCGGCCCGTGATACCAATGCGAGATTGCAGACCTTTGTAGGTATTGCCGGCCATGAGCTACGTACGCCGATCACAAGTCTCCAGGCAAATGTGCAGATGACCGAGCGGGTGATACGAGCGGGTCTCGCCGACGCAGTGTCCAGCGAGACCGAAGCCAAATTGAATCGCGCGCAGGGCTTGCTCTCACGCACGGGCCGTCAGCTCCAGCGGCTGAACCGGCTGATCGAAGACATGCTCGACATGACGCGCATCGCCTCGGGCAAGTTGAACCTGCACATCGAGCCATACGATCTGAATGACCTTCTGCGCGAAGTGGTGGAAACCCAGCGCCTTTCATGGCCACGACGCGAGATCGATCTCAGTGTCCCAGCATCGGATCTCACTATGCTGATGGATAGCGACCGTATAGCGCAGGTCATCACGAACTACCTGACCAACGCCCTCAAATACTCCGCTGAGAGCCAACCAGTATACGTCACGGCGACGCTCGAAGGCGCTGCCGTGCGAGTCAGTGTCCGCGATCAGGGGCCAGGGTTGCCACCCGATGCGCAGGCGCGACTCTGGGAGGCATTCAATCAGGTCGAAGGCATCCCTCAGCAAAGTGGATCGAGTGTCGGGCTTGGACTTGGTCTCCACATCAGCAAGACAATCATCGACCTCCACAGCGGCGCCGTCGGGGTGGAGAGCGCGCCAGGCCAGGGCAGTGTCTTCTGGTTCACCCTCCCACTCACCACACCCAGCCAGATAGGCTGACGACCGCAACACAATAACGCGTGCGCTACCGAAGCGGCAGGCGCTTCGGTAGCGACTTCGCTGTGATACCCATCGCGTAACGATTCGCATCTATTCCTCTTGACACATATACAACTCATTGGCTATATATTCATATATACAAATTACATCCACCGGAAACCGCTTCCTCGACGGAGAGAGGATAGAGCGAGACGATGGCACAGCACGTAGGCGACCGACCGGCAAAAGTCGCGGAGACTGGTATGGATCGTGAACACTTTGCGCCGAGCACACTGAGCGACGCCATGCTAGAGCAGGTCGCGGCGCGATTCCGGCTGCTTGGCGAGCCGCTGCGGCTGAGATTGCTGATCGCGCTGGAAGATGGTGAACACACCGTGGGCGAACTCGTCGCGCTCACCCAATCTGGTCAGGCCAACGTCTCGAAGCATCTCGCCGCGCTCATGCAAGCGGGCATGCTCCGCCGGCGCAAAGCGGGCGTGAGTGTCTACTACGCCATCGCCGATGACTCGGCATTCACCCTCTGCGATGTCGTGTGCGCTGGACTCCAGCAAAGACTAGCAGCGCAGGTGCGAGCGATGGGCCTGAGCGCATTGACGGAAAACTAACCGTTCCCAACATCAGGAGCAGATCGAGTATGCCACTGTACGAATATCGTTGCCCGTCCTGCGGGAGCGAGTTTGAGCGCCTTACGAGTTTCGCCCTCTCGGACGACGTCTCGTGCCCAGACTGCCAGCACACGCCAGCCAAGCGACGCATGTCTCGAGTGGCCGCGCTCAGCCGTGACGGCTCCGGCGACAGCTATAGCGTCAGCAGCGCATGCGCGCCAAGCCCGGGCGGTGGCTGAGGACTTCGCTAGCGAGCCGTGCGCTCGCCATTCACCATTCACTAACCATTCACCACTGTATCTTGAGCATCACGACCTGTTTCGAGAAAGACCAGCGAGGACTCCACCATGGAAAACACCACTGCAACCACCGACACGAGTTCGGTTGAGTACGGATTCGGCAAAACGCTTTCGGTCCCCTTCCAGCAAGCCATCGAGCGCATCACCGCAGCGCTGAAGGACGAAGGATTCGGTGTGCTGACCACGATTGACGTGCAAGCCACCATGAAGGCCAAGCTCGACGTGGATGTCGTTCCCTACACTATCCTTGGCGCATGCAACCCAAACATCGCCCACAAAGCGATCGGCATCGAGCCACACGTCGGCCTGCTGCTGCCCTGTAACGTCGTCGTCCGGCAGGTTCAGCCCGACGCGAGCGGTCAGGCGCAGGTGCTCGTAGAAATCGCGGACCCACAGGCGATGCTGGGCATCGTTGGCAATTCGGACATGAATGCTATCGCGCAGGAAGCGCGCGATCGACTGCAGCGCGCACTGGCCGCGCTTTAGCACGTGGAACTCTGGTAGAACTTTCCCCACGGCACACGAGTATCACGAATATATAGCAGAGAGGATTGGCGGCACGGAATGTTCAAACGTTTTTTGGGTGGATCAGATAACGCTTCTCGGCCTCAGTCGATTCCATCGGTGAATCCGGTCGACGCGCAGAAGCTTCTGTCACGCGCGAAAGAGCCCACCGCCCTGATCGACGTACGCGAGCGCTGGGAATACGCGCGTGGCCATGCCAAGGGAGCTACGAATATTCCGCTCAGTCAGTTGGGTCACCGAGCCAATGAGGTGCCGACCGACCGCGATGTCCTGGTGATCTGCCAGAGTGGCCATCGTAGTATGCAAGCCGCCAAGATGCTGCAACGTCATGGTGTGACGCGCATCACGAATGTACTCGGCGGCACATCGCTCTGGCACATGCACAATCTCCCTATGGAATAACACCAACACACGACAACCAGCGCCAAAGGGATACGGATCGCTCTCTCGCATACAGGCATAGCCTGCGCAAGGTAGCTCCGGCATCCCTTTCTGCGTCCCTCGGCCTACCACCTCTCGCCGATCGCTGGGTATACCTCCAGCAATCCATCACCGAACCGCATACGATGGGCGTCGCAAGCCTAAACGCTGAACACACCGCACGCCATGCCGTCACATCGCGACGCATTTCCCACAAACGGCCCTGAACTTGCTGTGTGTGCAAAGGTGATGCACAACTGGCAGACGTACGCACACCACCATGTCTCTCGGTGTGACTTGAAGCTCGTGCTCCGCATCTTCGCGTAACATCCAGCGACCAAGCCGCGGGAGCGGATCAGATACACTACGGCCTCATCTTGCCCGCTACAAAGGGAGACGGCCATACGACAAAACTATAGAGGATAAGCCTGTATGGTGGACCCCACTAGCGACATTGCAGTACCGCGCAGAATCTGTGTAGTGGATGATGATGAGGGCATTCGTGACTGCCTGCGCATCTTCTTCGAAGATGCGGACTATGACATAGAGGAAGCACAGGATGGGGCCGGCGCGCTCCGCTTTCTGGAGAGCACAGCGCATCCCTGGGTGCTGCTGCTCGACCGATCAATGCCCCGAATGGACGGTATAGAATTCATTCGTACGCTCATCAAACGTCCTGACCTGCGCCAACGAACGAACGTTGTGATCATGACAGCTCGTGGGGATCCGCTCGACGAAGAGACGGAACGACTCGTCAGGCCGCACATCTTCGCGTATGTCAATAAACCATTTCATCTCGACGCTCTGCTCGATACCGTTGAACGCGCCAGCGCTCACCTCGCCAACAGTATGCTAACAGAGTAACGGCCAGCAGGTAGGCGCTATAGCAGGGCAGCCTGCGCGACGCCACAAAGACACGCACAGTGGACGCTTCCGGACGCTGCGCTCAGAAGGGGAAGAGCTTGAACCAACCCAGCGATCAGCCAGAAGCGACGCACGCGAACCGCTTGTTTGCAGGCGGCGGAGAAGCGGGCAAAGCGCTGGCGAACATAGATTGGTCTACGACAGCGCTTGGTCCGGTAGAGACCTGGCCGCAGGCGCTGCGCACAAGTCTTCGCATTTGCCTGACCAGTCGCCACGACATCATCGTCTGGTGGGGGTCTGAGCTCACCTTCTTCTACAATGACGCCTATTCCCGTACACTGGGCGCTCGTCATCCTTCCGCCGCTGGAAAACCCGGCTGGGAGGTATGGCCAGAGATTTGGGACACCATCGGGCCTATGCTCGATGGGGTGCGGCAAACTGGCCAACCAACGTGGTCAATCGACCAAATGCTGATTCTGGAGCGCAATGGCTACGCGGAGGAAACGTACCACACCTATTCCTACAGTCCCATTGAAGACGATGGGGGCGTCGTGAGCGGCATCTTCACCGCGGTGACAGAGACTACCGAGCGCGTATTGGGCGAACGGCGTATGGATGCGGCGCGTGATCTAATCGCCGCGATGGTAGATGCACGCGGCGTCGCGGATGTCTGCTCACATGCAGCGCAAGCGCTGGCCTCAGACCCATCTGATGTACCATTCGCCCTCATCTATCTGATCGACGACAAGAATCTGCAGGCCAACCTCGCAGCTAGCGTCGGCATGGGCGATGATTTGCCGCTCGCGCCGACGCAGGTGGAGTATGGAAACGCAACCAAGGGATCGCCACGGCTGGCATCTTCAGCGAGCATCACCGACCGCTATGCGCAGGCGCTGGCGACAGTCGCAAGGACTGGACAATCAGAGACACTTTCCGATCTGCCGTCCTGGCCCGACAAGTCGGCCTCTCATGCGCTCGCATTGCCACATCGCGCTGTCGTCTTGCCGGTGACGGAACTCGGCCATTCGGCCCCCTCGGCGTTGATGATCGTCGGTGTCAATTCATATCGCGCGCTCGACGATAGCTACGAGCGGTTCTATGTCCTGCTGACCAATCATCTTGCGTCGGCCCTTGCCAGCGCCCATGCGTATGAGCAGGAACGACAACGCGCCGAATCATTGGCCGCGCTCGACCGCGCCAAAACCGTCTTCTTTAGCAACATCTCCCACGAATTCCGCACCCCACTCACGCTGCTGCTCAGTCCACTCGAAGATCTCCTCTCGCGTGAGACAGAGTTATCCGCCGAGCAACGCCATGAACTGGAGATGGCGCATCGTAACAGCTTGCGGCTGCTCAAACTCGTCAACACATTGCTCGATTTCGCGCGCATCGAAGCCGGGCGTATCCAGGCAAGCTATGTTCCTACAGACCTTGCCGCGTTCACAAGCGACCTGGCGAGTTCATTTCGCTCACTCATCGAGCATGCTGGCCTGCGGCTGATTGTCGAATGCCAACCACTGGGCGAACCTAGCTTTGTGGATCGCGACATGTGGGAGAAGATTGTCCTCAACCTGCTGTCGAATGCCTTCAAGTTCACGCTCAATGGAGACATCACTGTCCGCCTCGCGCGCGTAGGCGATCAGGTCGAACTGAGTGTCCGAGACACTGGTAGTGGCATACCAGCCGACGAGTTGCCCCAGGTCTTCGAGCGGTTCCATCGTGTGGAGGGGATTCGTGCGCGAACCCAGGAAGGTTCAGGCATTGGGTTGGCGCTCGTGCATGAGTTGGTGCGCTTGCATGGCGGTTCCATCCGCGTACAGAGTGAAGTGGGCGTCGGCTCGACCTTCACCGTCACCTTGCCGATAGGCGCAGAACACCTGCCCGCCGAGCGTATACGCACCTCGCCTGAACTGGCGGCTTCGGCGCAGGGAGCCATCCCATACCTCATGGAAGCCGAACACTGGGATGCCGAGGCGTCGCCAGCGCTTGTAACACTGGAAGCAGCGCTACTCGCGGGCGGGCGGGAGCCAGAGCCCGCGAATGAACGTCCGATGCGCGTCGTGCTCGCCGACGATAACGCCGACATGCGCGACTACCTGCGGCGGCTCCTCAGCGAGCGCTATGAAGTCATAGTGGTCGGTTCTGGCGTGGAAGCGCTCGCGGCCATTCACCGCAATCCCCACGCCCTGCCTGATCTGGTGTTGAGCGACGTGATGATGCCAGATATGGATGGGTACGCGTTGTTACGCGCCTTGCGAAGCGACCCAACGACCATCAATCTGCCCGTCATCTTGCTCTCTGCACGCGCTGGCGAGGAAGCGACCATCGAGGGATTACGCGCGGGCGCAGATGACTATCTCGTGAAGCCGTTCTCCGCGCGCGAGGTACTCAGCCGTGTGGCGGCCCGCCTGGAGATTTCGCGCACACGACAGGAACTCGAACGGCGTCTGCATACCACACTCTCGGCTCTCCTCGCGATGGCGGAAACGATTGTCGAGGCGCCAGAGACAGCCGCACTGGCATCAAGTGGGCGCGGAGCGGTGAATAGCGCTCATCATGCGCGTGAGGTGGCGACGCGCAAAGTGCTGACGCTCGTCCAACACGTGTTCGTCAGTGAATTCACCGGCGTCGTGATCGCTGATCTGGCGGACGATCGCGCGGAACCAGTAGCAGTCGTGGGTGTTACCCCTCAAATAGAGGCCCACTGGCGGAGGAACCTGACTGAGCAGCCACTCAGCGCCTATATCCCTGAGCCTTATCTGGGTCGCCTGATCACCGATGGCCTGCTTGAAGTAGACCTGACCACCCAACCGCCAGTACCCGGTCAGGACTATTTCGGCATCAAGAATATATTGCTCGCGGCGCAACAATTGCCCAATGGCCAATACATCATCATCGGTGTGGAGACGCGCAGCCGGTCAATATTCACTGCCCAGGAAAATGAACTGGCGCGAGCCGCTGTTCGGCTGGTAGCGCTTATGATCGATCGCGACCGTCTCACACACGAACGCGAGGAGGCGCAGGCGCGCGCGCTGGCGCTCACCGAAACGACCCGCCGCATGGACGAGTTCATGGGCATCGCTTCACATGAGCTGCGCACGCCCTTGACGAGCGTCACCGCAAACGTGCAGATGGCAGGCCGCCAACTCAGCGACATCGAGCAACGAGGCGCTCACGGAGAGACACTTGCGGAACTGCACCCACGGCTGCAGCGCGCTGAACTCTTGCTCGGGCGCACGCACGCGCAGATGGGCCGGCTCGATCGCCTGATTGGCGACCTGCTGGATGTCTCGCGTATCCAGGCAGGCAAACTGGAACTCCGCACCGAACTCTGCAATCTGACAGATATTATTCGTGAGGCCGTGCTGGAGCAACGTGTCACATGGCCATCGCGAACCATTTCGTTGAGCATACCCAGCCGCTCCATTCCGCTCATCTTCGCGGATGGTGACCGCATTGGTCAGGTGCTGACCAACTATCTGACGAATGCGCTCAAATATTCAGCCGCGGACCAGCCAGTCGCGGTTGAGGTCAAGGCCGATGGCGCGAACCTCCGGGTGAGTGTGCGCGACCACGGACCTGGGTTGACTGCAAGTCAGCAACAGCAAATCTTCGAGCGGTTCTATCGCGTGCCGGGCATCGAACAGCAAAGCGGCTCAGGCATTGGCCTGGGGCTTGGCCTGTACATCTGCCGCACCATTATCGAACGGCACCACGGCGAAATCGGCGTGGAGAGCACGCCGGGCGAGGGCAGCGTGTTCTGGTTTACACTACCCATCGTACCGGAGGGTGTAGGTACCTCAGAAGGATCCAGGGCTCAGAAACCAGCAGCGCACATCTGATTGCCCACGGCAGCGCCGCACGGATGCGGATGCTACGCGACCAGCAGCGCTATTCGAAAAGTGGCCGGAAGTTGAGGGAATACGCAGGATCACGAAGTTCTCGCATGGAGACCACCTGCGCAGGGACTCCGCCCACCACCGCATAGGGTGGCACGTCGCGCGACACTACCGCGCCAGCCATCACAACAGCGCCTCGACCAATCGTCACGCCTGCCAGAATGGTCGCGCGCGAGCCAATCCAGGCATAATCGTCGATGGCGATAGGACGATAGATGTCGGTGAATTCGGGGTCATTCATGAGATGGCTACCCGTGACAAGCCATACGCCAGATGAGATGCTCACGTGTTCACCAATCACCAGACCACCCGTGGTATACAGCAAGCAGCCGCGATTGATAACGGTATCCGTACCAATCGCAACACGCTTGCCGCTATGACGGATGCCAGCCATCTGGATATACTGCCCCATCAGAATCGTCGCATTGGGGCCGAGATCCCAGCCGAGCACCTGCCGGAGCCACGCATTTCGCAACGTATGAGACGGAATGCGCGAGATGATATGGTTGGTCACATACTTGATGGAAGCACTAATGAGCAGCCGCACGGTGTATGTCGCTTTCAGCACACGCGCCCGTAACTGGGTTGTTCCCGGCAATGGCTGACTGGGCATCATCCCGCTGAGCGAATTGATCACCTGACGTGCGCCAGAGCTAAGTCGCTGGCGTAGATGGAACGCCTCGGTTCCAGGCATGCGATGCGTCCCACTGACGTTGCCGGCGAAGGCAAGCGCTGACGCCCCTTGTGGCTGACCAGAACGCGAAGCCCGATCGCCACGCTGCGCCTTGCGCCGCACGGCATAATAGACAGCTTCGAGATCATCGCGCGGGATCGTCGCAAGAACGATCGCCGCAAGAACGAACACGACACTCGCGGCTGGCAAGACAAAAAGAATCGAGTAGGCATGAAACGCCAGGATGACAATCGACATCACACCGCAAGCGACGAGCGTCTTCGCGCCAACCACCAGGCTTTTGACTGGCAACAAATTCCGTGGCAACAAGAACATCGCGATGACACACAGCAGCCCCTCGGTCAAAGAGGTGGTGATAGCGGCGCCCACACCCTGCAGACGTGGGATGAGTATGAAATTGACTGCGAGATTGAAGACAAGTGCGATGCCTGCCATAAAGGGCATTTTCCGCTCGAGTTTTGAACTCATCATCGCAGTCGTCCAGACCGTGTTGAGGTAGAGCAAGACAATACCCGGCGCCAGCGCCTGAAGCACCGGAATCGTGGGGGTGAACTCCTTGCGATGGTAGAGGAAGCCAACAATGGCGGGCGCCGCCAGGAACATACCAGTCGCGATGGGAAGTCCGCATAGCAGCAGGAAGTTCGTCGACTTCTCAATGGCCGTCTTCAACGCATCCGTGGAAACCAGCGAATACTTGGACATAAGTGGATACATAATCGCGACCATGACGATATTCGGCAGGAACGTCAGGGTGTCAAAAAGTCGGTATCCCGCGCCATACCAGCCAACGACATTAATTGTCGTCATGAACTGCAAGAGAATTGTGTCGATACGGTAATAGATCACGCCGAGCATGCCATAGAGGAGAAACGGCACACCAGCGCGTACGAGGTCTTTGATCATGCTGAGGTCGAACGTGCCGTTGATTCCAACCAGGCGGGCAACCCATACACCCTGCCAGATCGCGCGCGCCGAGGAAGCGATCAGCAAGGCAATCGCCGCCGCCATGACGCCGCGACCATGCAATAGGAGCAGCACAATCACCAGTGAGCCGAGCCCCTTTTCGATCACCGTGCCGACCACGTTGTAAAACTGGCGCTCGGTAGCATTGAAGACGGAGCCAAAGATGGTCGCCACTGCGCCAGTCATCAGTGTGCAGCCGCAGATCGCAATCAGTCTGCGCTCTTCAGGACTGTAATTCAACAGCCAGCAGAGTGTCAGAATGGCCCCAAACAGCGCCAACCACAGTGCGATCTTCAAAACGAGCGCGTTTACGACATAGCGCGGCGCCTTCTCGGGATATTGCGCAATGTCACGGGTAAGTTGCTGGTTGAAACTAAACTCAATGGGGAAGCCAATCACAGCGACAAAGCTGACAGCGAAGAACAGCTCACCAAGCTTGACATCGCCAAGGAACCGGCCATAGGCCATCGTCAGGATCAGCGTCGACGTCCATGTGACGATCTGCCCGACGAACGAAATCGCGGTGTTGCCGATGATACGCTGCAGCCCATTCATCCGCTCGCTCCCGATAACATTCAGGCATTCTGCATAGTGAAACAACCGATCGTCGCGGCACAAGCACGTGGAATCATGGGCAGAGGCGCCTGTCATGACAAGCGCTCTGTCCAATTGCCTCACGATCTCACTAAGCATATCGTGGAGTGGGTATGCGCCTGATGTTGCTGCAGGTGAAGAATTGGCGCCGTGCTATGCGTGAGGTTTAGATACGTTATCTCTTGCCAAGCAAACGGTCATATGCTTTCTGATGTGGGGTGTGTACATATATACCTGATGCATCGCTTGATGCCCGGCCTAAACGATCGAGAACACCAAAATGAAAACCTGTATCAGATAGGCTGAGGTGAAGCGTGCAAAGAGAGGTGAAAATTCACTATGCGTAGGATGCTTGAAGGGCTGTTCCGCCACCCAGCGCAGGCGCTCACACTGTTTTTGACACCGATACTGCTGAGCATGGCTGTGCTGCTTGTCATCCCTGGCTCCTACAAAGCGACCGCCTCGCTTTGGGCGCTCCGCCCATTTACGGTGATCGGCGCAACTGGCCCCGAAGCCGACCGCCTGGCCACGCCCGCGGAATCGCAGGCGACAGCCATCGATGAGATGGTACAGACACGCAGTTTCGCGTTGGCGGTAGCGCACTCCACGCATCTCGCGTCTGAGCTGAGTAATTCGACACGCGCCAATCCCCAACTCGCCGATGAAGCGCTCTACCATGCCATCTCAGCCGGCATCTTCGTATCTGCGCAGGGGTATAACCTCGTCACTATCTCCTATACCGACAGTGATCAACACATCGCGGAAGAGGTAGTAGCCGCAGTCATCGCTCATTACGGCGAACAGGGGCCAGCGCTCGCTGTCAACAAAGGACAGCAGCTGATCGCAGACGACACGTCGCGATTACCACAACTTCAAGCGACCGCAGATGCAGCTATCCAAGCAGCATCGAGTTATCTCGCGAATCACCCGCAAGACCATGACCCACAGGTCGCGATGGCAGACATGCAATATCAATTGCTCCGCGCGCAAGCTCAAGAGGCGCAAGCGCAGGTAACCAGCCTGCAATCCACAATCGATGTAAGCAGTCAAAACGTCGCCTCGCTCTCAACGGGCGCCGCTGGACTGTTTTACGAGATGGATCGCCCACTAGCGCCCTCGCGACCGACCTGGAATGTGCGCGGCCTGCTTCTCGGGGCATTTGGAGGAGCGGTTCTGGGTCTCCTTGCCACACTGGCCTATATCTTCCTCCTTGAGATGGGCGATAGAGCGCTTTACCAATCAGACGAGATAGAACGATCTACCGATTGGTCCGTTCTCTCACAATTGCCCTACCTCCGCCCGGCCAGCATTGGCCACGCAATTTCATTGGCGTCCAAGCGTCCATTAGAGACGGATCGATAACTGGAGGACCCAGGTTGAATTCCCAGGCGCGTACATGGTAGGTACATTAAACTAGCGGCGATGTGAGCGAGTGAAGTGACGTGGCGAGAAACGTGAGTTGGGGAAGCTGTTATGTCCGAATCAAAGCGCGCTGCTGTGGACGCTGATCGGCTGCCTGTTCCCGCCGCGCGTGGGAGTGGCAAGACATCGACTCTGGACCATACGAACAAGGTTGTGAAAGCGCTGCCCAAGCGATCTATGGAGAAAGCGCTCGCACTGCAAGACGAATGCTTGAAATTGGCGCTGCCGCTCTTCTACCGCCAGCGCGACCCTGTGCACAGCCTCGGATTCACAAGCGCAGTCGCAGGCGAAGGCAAAACACTCCTGTCCGTGCTGACGAGTGGAGCGCTCGCCAACAACACTGGCAGACCGGTTACTTTGATTGAATGTCATTGGGATCACCCGAGCCTACACCACTACTTTGGGATACCAGCCAATCCTGGTCTTGCTGACTGGCTGCGACTGACGCACAACCATGCCGAGGTCATCACCCGTGTACACGACCACCTCTCGGTCATTCCAGCCGGAAACGGTCAAAGGGACGCAATCACACTGATGCAGACGCTGTGGGAACGTGGCCTGACGCAACTCACCGACGGCGAAGACGACCGCATCGTGATCGTGGACCTCCCGCCTGTCGTGAACTCCGCTGGTGGGCTACTCGCTGCGCACATCCCCGACGCATTGATGGTGGTCGTGTGCGCGGGGATAACGCCACGGTCTCTGGTCGCCAAGGCAAATCAGGCGATGGCGGGGCTGCCCGTAGAAGGCGTTGTGCTCAACCAGACCCATAGCCGCCTTCCACGGTGGCTGCAAAATATCCTCTAAACCTTAGGCAAACTCAGGCGGAACGCTAGTGTTAACGACTGCAACGGGGGGACATGCGCCAGATGAATTTGGTGGGCTATTCGATCCGAACGAAAGGCGTCGGCAACTTCGCGCGCAGACTATGGACAGTCTTTGCCCGATTTGGCATCGGAGAACGCCAAACACGAGATGACTTGCTCACCATCCTCAACACGGTAAAGAACTATGGCGGAGCGCCTACATTCTTCATCCCAGCGGTTGTGCTCGGTCGACATGGCTCGCTCATCGATGAGATTCACCACGGCGGCGCCGAGATTGGCATTCACGGATATGTCCACAATGACTTTCGCTCGCTGAGCGAATCCCGCCAGTACCAGCAGACCAAAATGGCGATAGATGTCTTTCGAGGTATTCCGATACCATTTCACGGATTTCGCAACCCATACCTTGGGTGGAATGAAGACTCTGTGTCCATGTTTACCCGACTCGGGTTCATGTACGACAGCAACGAGGCTGTCGTACATGATGTGCTCGACCTGACAAGATACTCAGAGACCCTCCGCGACGGGTTCGAAAGATCACTGAGCCTGTTTCAAGCAATCGAGTGCAACGCCTACACCCTCCGGCCGCATTTCGAAGGCGCATTGCTGCGCATCCCCACGAGCATCCCAGACGATGAGATGCTCTACGACCGGATGCGCATGACCGATCAGAAGGAGCTTGGCGCGCTTTGGAGCAACGTGATGCGGCGGGTGTATGATCTCGGGGGCATCTACGTCTTGAATCTGCATCCCGAACGGGGCAGGCTTTGCCAACCCGCGCTAGATATCCTGCTGAAAAGCGCCAGCAGCCAGCCGCTCCCTGTCTGGGTCACGCATCTTCAACAGGTTGCGGAGTGGTGGCAGGAACGCAGCCACTTCACCCTCACGCTCACGCCGCTGGGGCCATCCAGATGGCGACTCGACGCACAGTGTTCATCGCGCGCCACCATCCTCGGGCGACACGTCACGGTAGAGGATGCGCAGACGAGCGCCTGGCAGGGTACAGACGTCGTGATTGAAGCTACTCAGTGTACCGTCTCCAGCGCGCTTCGCCCTTGCATCGGCCTCTCACCTGATACATCCGATGACGTGGCGAGCTTTTTGCACGAACAGGGCTACATTGCGGTACGCGCGCCAAATGCCGAGGCCACCGAGTTCGCTTGCTACCTGACCATGTCCAACGGATTGGGTGAGCAGCGAGAGGAACAGCGGAAGCGCCGCAGCGCGCTGATAGAGCAAATCGAGACGCTCGATGTTCCTCTCATTCGGTTCGCGTGCTGGCCCTCCCGGCATCGCGCAGCGCTCTCGATCACTGGTGACATTGACTCTATCACCGTGCAAGATTTCTTCCTGCGTATTCTGGAAACACGCAAATATGCCTGAGCGCGCCTACCGGTGAATAGGGCAAGGCGTCGAGCGAGGATCATAGCGTCGACGTCTTGCCGGAGCCTTTCGCACCAGTCGCGCGATTCCACGCCCAAGCGATCGAGCGTGCGCCCATGGCAAAGAACGGCGCTGGGTCATCCTGAGCAAACCAGCAAACTTCTTCAACGCCTCGATAGGACCGCAACCAGCCGCCCAAACCAAGTTTCTCCTGGCGTATGTAGCGTGGTGACGAGACCAGATCGAAGTTCTCGACCATCCACTTGCGGCCCGGGCGTATCTCGCCACATTCGACCTTTTGCCGCGTCATGTCGAGGTAGCAAGCGCGCACGACGTCCATACCCATTGAATCCACGAACAGGCGGAAGGTCGTGCCAGTTCTCGGATTGACATCAATCGCCTTATATTGGCCACTCCGCGCCTCATACTTGTAGCCGATATCGAGCGGTCCACAGTAGCCAATTGCCTGCATGAACGCGCGAGTTTGCTGCGCCACGACCTCGTTCGGCGCATAGAGGCCAAGGCTGGTGCGGCCGGTATACGCGGGATACTGCCGAATCATGCGTCCTGTGTGACCAAACAAACACTGCGACTGGTCATCGAAATAGCCGTTGAACATCCATGTCATCTGCGACCCACCAGGGAAATACTCCTGAAGCATGAGACTTGGGTCGTCTGGCGTCTCCATAGCATCGTACCGCTCAAGCAACGTTTCGGCATCGTGCGCGACAACCATCTTGACGCCCGTACGACGCAGCACCGCGACCGTATCGATGCCTTTGAGCATGATCGGAAACTGCGCCGTCTGGCAGAATGCGACAACCTCGTCGCGTGTCTGCGGAAAGACGGTCTCGGCGACTGGAATCCCGTGCGCCTTGCACAGGTGATACATATCCTTCTTGCTCGATAGTTTTCGAGTCAGGTCCGGTGGCTGATTGGGTATTCTGAATGCCTCACGCAACACTTCGGCATGATCTGCGACGAATAGGCAACTGCCATCATCCGTCGGCAGGAGCAGCGGATGCGACCCAATCGTTCGCCCGAGATCGAGCAGCCAGGCCACAGATTGCTCGGAAGTGGATGTATTCAGATCCCAGATATAGTTCTTACGCCAATACTTTGAGGTCGCTGCGGGCGAGAGCGCATCGCCATGCACACCATACACAGGAACGCCCAGGCGACCTAGACTACGTGCGATGGTATGGCCATGATAGCCCGGCGCGATCACCACGACAGGAGTCGAGACATCTATCTGTCCCTTACGCAACGGCTGTATGGCCAATCCCATCCCCGTACCCTTGTCCTTCTACTCGTATCCCAACACCTGAGCTGTCATTACCTAATGAGTGAGCAATCGATGTCTGCGATCGTCGGGCGACCAGACAACGCCATCGCAAGTCCGAGCTCTTTGCGCAGGAGGCCGATAGCCTGCTCTACGCCATGAGCGCCATCAGCCGCGAGCGCCCATAAGATTGGCCTGCACAGAAGCGCCGCCCGCGCGCCGAGCGCCAATGCCTTGAGCACATCTGTACCGCGACGGATTCCACTGTCGATATAGACCTCAACGCGGGAGCCGACAGCTTCAACGACTTCCGGCAGCGCATCTATGCTGGAGACTGAACCGTCGAGTTGGCGACCTCCGTGATTCGAAACGACGATGCCAGCGACGTGATGGCGCATGGCCAACTCAGCGTCTTCTCCCGTCAAAATTCCCTTGAGCACGATAGGAAGTGAGGTAATTGACCGCAACCAGTCTATCGTCTCCCATGTCATCGAAGGATCCGCGTCGATCGGTGGCGAATCAATGAAGTTAGCCTTCCGCATAGTGGGTGGAAGCGCGAAGCCCATGCGAATCGACCGCTCTTTGTGCCCCCAATACGGCGCATCGACGGTGACCACGAGCGCTCGATAACCGGCGCGTGCGGCGCGCTCCACCAGCGCTTGCGTTCGCGGGCGGTCGTGAACGTAGAGTTGAAACCAGAGCGGCCCCGACGCTGCCGCAGCGATTTCTTCCATGCTGCGCGTCGAGGAGGTGCTTGCGACCATCAGCGCCCCAGCGGCTCCAGTCCCTGCTGCGGTCGCGCATTCCCCCTCGGGATGCGCCAGGCAATGAAACGCGGATGGCGACACCATGATCGGCGCGGCGATGGGCGTACCTAATACCGTCGTTGTCGTGTCGCACGCGCTGACATCTACAAGCACTCGCGGTCGCAACCGAATCCGCTCAAACGCGGCGCGGTTCTCGCGCAACGTGACTTCATCGTCGCTCCCGCTCTGGAAGTAGTTCCAGGCGTCCGGCTCCATTCGAGCCTGCGCTAGCGGTTCATAGTCAAACAGATTCACTGGCCGCGTATCCATACTACGCCTCCCATGCACGCACGCTGTCGTCAGACAGCGCCGCGCAGTTGTAATTCAGTCGTATTGCATCTTATCAACAAGGTTATGGAGTGGCTCACCTGCCAGAAAACGCCCGAGATTCGCCTGGAAAATCGCCGCCGCACGCTCATCATAGTGGGGTGTGAGGCCCGAAACGTGTGGACTGATGAACACATTAGGCAGTTTCCACAGAGGATTCTCGGCTGGCAGTGGCTCGACCTGAAAGACATCGAGCGCAGCCCCGGCGATG
>DASVZC010000049.1:0-19737 GCA_036391835.1 Ktedonobacterales bacterium
AGCGCCCCCGACATAGCGCCGAGCCGCGATAGGATCGCGGCTGAGCTTTGAGACGCGGCGCCAGGCGAGGTGGTCAGCGTCAAAGAGCACGCTGGCAAGCCAGCGCGCGAGTACTTTGGCGCCAAGGCTCGGAATCATCAAACCTGCCACCTCAGTGGACAGCGTTACATTGTCACGGACGCGCATCGTGCGATTCCCCCATCAACCAGTCCACACCCAGCAACACTTCCCTGGTCGTTACGCCACCTGCGAGGTGGAAAGATATCCATGTTCACGATACCAAGCGGCAGTCTTCTTCATCCCCTCGCGTAGGGGCGTGTCCGCCGAAAAATCGAGCATGCGCCGGGCCTTTTCGACGACGTACACACGACTGTTCGTGAGGAAATCAAGCCGACTGCGCGTTAATGGCGCCGATGAGCGAACCGACGGTGGCAACAGGTCGCCCGCAAAGGCGAGCGCCGAAGCAGCCGCCATCGGGATGTACCCTCGTGGCGCGTTCACTCCAAGCGCATCGGCGATTGCCGACGCAAGCTCTGCAATCGTAGCTGGCTCGCGCCCGGCAAAGTGGAAACATTCACCCACGGCGCGCGGATCAGTACTGCAGCGAATCATTCCCTCGGTAAGATCGTCGATGTAAATGGGGTGGAGTAGCACTGGTTGGCGACCAATGGGCCGGAACAATCCCCTTTGAATTGAGCGGAAAAATCCCAGCAAATGGAGGTCACCTGGCCCATACACGAGCCCCGGCCGCACGATCGCAGACGGGAACCCTTCGGCGATACGCTCGCGCACGAGCAACTCGGCGCCGAGCTTCGTCGCCTCGTAGGCATTGGTAGGATTATACGGCGCTTCTTCATCCAGAGGATGGGGCCCTGTTACGCCCAGCACGCCTGTCGTGCTGCAGTGCACAAACCGTGTCACCGTTCCAACTGCCTGGCAGCGCTCGAGCAGGTTTCGCGTGCCGTCGACGTGGGTCGCCTGATATTCCGACACCGGGACTCCAGGAACAAACAGTTTGCCTACGAGGTGATAGACGGTTGACACGCCTTCGAGCGCACGATCAAGCGCATCGGCGTCGTTGATGGCGCCTTGCGCCAGTTCAGCGCCTGCATGTACCAGTGGCCGAGCAGCTACTGCATCACGCGCCAAAATACGAACGGGAACACCATCAGACAGCAAACGTTGCGTCAGATTTTGGCCGAGGAAGCCAGTTGCGCCCGTAACCAACGTGGTCATTCGCACTATCCTTCATCCATGAGCCTACTGTTAGTTTGTGATTACAGGCAATTGCGCGGACACGCGCCAAGCGGCCCTGTCTGAGATAGGCGGGCGCAAAGGTGGCTGCCAGTGACCTGCGCGTAGGGATGGTCGAGCGGGTACATGCGAATCAGCATCACCTGCTGTCTGCTCGTCCTCTTTCGACTCGCGCATCTCAATCCCTTCGCTCGCTACATAAGTGACCACGACGCATGTGACACTGTGATCGTCATCTTATAGTTTGCCCGGTCACGAGGAAAGACGCATCAGCAAACGTATCAGCCACAACGGCCCCCGGTATCATCACTTGAAACTAGATAACTGGTTGGCTGAGCACACGATGAAATCAAATGGCCACCCTTCCTCACTCATTCACGAAGGGCGGCTCTCTGGCTTATCTCTGGGCAAAAAATAAGCCTCCAGAACGTGTCTGGAGGCTATTGGAGCGGGAGACGGGATTCGAACCCGCGACCCATTGCTTGGGAAGCAATTGCGCTACCACTGCGCCACTCCCGCATGGAGTGCTGGCAGTATAGCCCTCGCGCAGGCGTACTGTCAAGACGCGCTGGATGTCTTTGCCGCCTTTGGCGAGCCAGAACGAACGCCGTGCTCGCGCTTCCATTCAGAAGCGCGGCTCATCAACTCACGGGCGTTCGCGCGCGAGGCCGTGGTAGCGGCGCCACCCAGCATTTGCGCTAGTTCGTCCACTTGAGCCGCACTAGAGAGCGGAGTAACCTCGGTGGTCGTCCGGTCGCCATGCAATGACTTCGCCACCTGGAAATGCATATCGCCCAGCGCTGCGATCTGCGGGAGGTGAGTAATGCAGAGCACCTGATGACTCTGCCCCAGGCCCCACAGTTTCTCACCTACGACCTGTCCGCTACGCCCGCTAATGCCCGAGTCGATCTCGTCGAAGATGAGAATCGGCACCGCGTCGGCGTCGGAAAGGATGGTCTTCAATGCAAGCATCAGCCGCGAGGTCTCGCCGCCCGATGCTGTCTTCGCCAGCGGCTTGAAGGGCTCACCAGGGTTCGGCGCGATGAGAAATTCGACCTGATCGATACCCGTCGAAGTGAACGCGAAGCGCTGCTTGTCTACTGGGACGCCTGCATCGTCTACACGCTGTTCGATGCGCGTTTCGAACCGCGCCTTTCGCATATTGAGTTCGTCGAGTTGCTGCTCCATCGCATGGGACAGTTCGGCGCCTGCCGCTTGACGTCGCCGAGACAGGACAGCAGCCAACTCACCTATGCGGTCGCGCAGCCGCTCCTCGCGCGCCTGCAACTCTGCCACACGCTCCTCACGGTTCGTCAACCCATCGAGTTCGCGGGTCGCTGATTCCGCAAAGGTCAGAATCTCCTCGATGGTCGCGCCATATTTGCGGCGTAGCTTGCTGATGAGGTCGAGCCGCTCTTCCACCTCAGCCTGGCGCGCAGGGTCCGCCGCCACCTGATCCTGATAGTCGCGTGTCGCGGCGGAGACATCTTCCAGTGTGAAGATCGCCTGATCGAGCGCCTCACGCTGCGGGTCGAGCGTATCATCCAGCCGCAGGAGCTCAGCCAGCGCACGCTGCGCCGTCGCCAGCAGGTCGAGTGCGCCTGTCGAGTCGCCATCCTCGTCGCCGTGCAGCGCGCCGTGTACTGTCGCGGTCAATTCGCCCAGACGCTCGGCATTCGCGAGCATGCGGCGCTCGCGTTCGAGGTCATCAACCTCCCCGGGAACGAGTTTCGCCGCCGCGATCTCATCCGCCTGGTAGCGCAACAATTCTATCTGCCGCTCGATCTCTCGTTCGTCGCTGCGCAATCGTTCCAATTCACGGCGGGTTGCGCGCCACTCGCCATAGAGGTCAGCCACTTGCTGACGGTCAGCTTCTAGTCCGGCGTAACGGTCGAGGTAGTAGATGTGGCGCTCGGGCCGCAGCAGCGTCAAATGTGCGCCCTGCCCGTGAATATCGACGAGTTCGCTGGCGATACGCTGGAGGGTCGAAAGCGGCGAGACACGCCCGTTGACGCGCGCTACACTGCGGCCACTCGCCGTGACCTCGCGACTCAAGATAAGCTGCCCATCCTCGATCTCTGCGCCAAGTTCCGCCAGCAACGCCGCCAGCGAGGTAGCGTTCGCATCATCGCCATCTAAAGTCGCGCCATTCCGCGATGCGTCGCGCGTGTTCAACGGCGCCACGTCGAAGATTCCTTCGATGATGGCCCGTTCTGCGCCCGCGCGCACGACATCGGCGCCCATCCGCTCACCTACAAGCGCTGAGATGGCGTCGATGATGATGGACTTGCCAGCGCCCGTCTCACCGGTGAAGACGTTGAACCCTGGACCGAGCGCAAGGCCCAACCGTTCTATGATCGCAAAATTGGAGATGGTCAACTCAGCGAGCATTTACAGATCTTCCCGTAATTTAGCGGTTAGCACACGGTAGAAATGGGTGGGCGAACGGCGCCGCAGGAAACTGGTGGAGTATTCGCTGTTCGTGACACGAACCTGATCGCCAGGGTTAAGCGCATGATTGATCTGCCCATCAGCGGAAAGGAGCGCGCCATCTGATCCCGCCTGCATCTCCAGCGTGATAACGGCGTTCGGTTCCAAAATGAGCGAACGGTCAGCGACGAGATGGGGCGCGATGGGTGTCAAGACATTGCTGCGCACCTGCGGATGCAGAATTGGGCCACCGGCAGCGAGATTGTACGCTGTCGACCCCGTCGCTGTGGAGACGATCACGCCATCAGCCACCGTCGTGTTGTAGTCGAATCCATCAACACCAATTTTAATGCGGATGACATGCGGTTCCGCGCCACGCGCCACAACGATATCATTGAGCGCGGTGTAGGTGTGCGCATGACCGTTTGCGTTGAGTTCAGCGCTCAGCATTGATCGCACATCCACCCAGTAGTCGCCGTCCAGATACAGCGGAAGCTTTTCTTCCACGTCGCCCGGCTCCAACTCAGTCAGGAAGCCGACCCGTCCGAAGTTGACGCCGAGGATAGGCACACGCGCAGGCGCACACACGCGGGCAGCGGAAATGATGCTCCCATCACCGCCAAGCACCACAACGAGGTTTGCCCCGTGGAGCGCATCGCCGATCTCGTCGAATGAACGACCGGGGCGCCGCCAGACCTCGCGGCCAGTGGCCTTCAACATCTTGACCAGCCGCTCAGACATCGCGACAGCGGCTTCGTTGTGTGTTTTATAGAGGATGCCGACAGTATGTATTGGCGCGTGCTCGTTCGCGCTCATGCATTCACCTTTGCCCTCGATCGTGGATGATCGTGCGGTGGGTTCGCTCGCCACGCGCCACGCGAGCGAACGCTGCTTCCCATGTTCTGTCATGGTATGCGCGGCGTGGCGGCATGTCAAACCCGCTCACTGCCGCGTCGCTTCTGACGTCGCAGGTGTATCGAAACGGCTCAGCCGGAAGTCTTCCAGCGGAAACTCTGGCTCCTGACCGAGCGCGAGCGACGCAAGCGCCTCACCTATCAGTGGTCCAAACTTGAATCCGTGACCCGAAAAGCCAGACCCGACAATCACCCCAGGGGCGCCGGGAACACTATCGAGAATGAAGTCCTCATCCGGCGTCATATCGTACATGCAGCGGTCTACCAGAGCGAGTTCGAGGTTCGCGGCTGCGGGGATCACTCGGCGCAGGAAATCGCGCACGAACGCGACCTCCAGCCGATGCTCAGTATAGCCGTCGTTTGGGTTGATCGCAGGGCCGGCAACGTGCGAAGCGACTTTGAGCCACCCTGGCCCCTGCAATGGGAAGCCATAGCACTCCATCTCAGCTAGAAACACCGGGAACACGCCAACAGCGAACGCCTGCGGGTCAGCGCCCGAGAAATAGCACACCTGCTGCCGCGTGGCGCGCACGGGCGCTTGCGCCAGCCCCGTGAGCACATCCTGCACCCATGGCCCAGCATTGACGATCACCCGGTCGGCTTCGATCACCTCGCCGTCCGCCATCCACACACGCGCCTTATCTCCGACAGGCTCGATGCGCACGACCTGCGCTCCCTCGCGGAGACGCCCCCCACGCGCGGCCAGCAGCTGCGTCAACGCGACGAGGCAATCGGACGCGTGCAACATGCCGCCGCGTGGATTCCAGGTAATGGCGCTGTACTCGCGCGTCTGGAACTGCGGAAACCGGCGCGCGCACTCCTCAGTGGTCAGGCGCACAGCGGGGAGCCCTTCATCGAGCATCACCTGATACCCTTCGAGCGTCTGTCCGTCCGTTTCCTTGCCGAGCGTGAGCACACCGGTTTCGGTATAGAGGCGGCGACCCGTCTCACGCTCCAGATTCGCCCATAAGGTCAGGCTCTGCGCGACCATGCGCGTGTAGATGGCGCGCGGGCCGTATTCGTGGCGAATGGCGCGCGTCAACCCATGCGATGACGCCCACTCGTGTCCGACGGTGTAGCGCTCCAGCACAGTGACATCGGCGCCACGCGCCGCCAGCGAGCAGGCGCTCGCCATGCCCATCACACCGCCTCCGACAACGAGCACACGCGGTTTACTCATGCGACCCTCCTTGCGTCCAGCATGCGTTCTAGCTCAGTGGACAGCCCCGCAACGAGCCATTCTCATATACGACATAGCGCGGCTTGTGAAAATCGCTGGGAATCACCCAGGCAGGTAGGTGAGGCTCATCGGCAAGGGACTCCATACGACCAATGTGAGTGTGACCACTGACAACTGCACGCACCTTCGACATCCCACGCACACGCTCTCCCAGGGTGAGATTGCCAAAGTATGCGTTGCCATAGCCCCAGTTTGGGATTTCAGGTCTGTTGATGAGTTGCTCGCGGAACAGCGGAACGTGTGTTACTACGAGCACATCAGCTACGGTTTCATCGGCATCGAGCGCTGACAGACGATCCATCAGTCCAGCGCCACAGTGCGCCGCGAACTCGCGATCAGACCAGGCCCAGTCAAGGAAACGGCCATCCGGATGCATGGTGCGCTTCTTCTCGACCCAAAACTCTTCCGTCTGCGGTGGAATCTCCGGATCGGCGCCAGAGTAGTCATACCACGCGATCGAACCAGCAATCGCTAGCCCACCGCTCTGCCAGTTTGTGTCTTCGAGCCAGAGCATGCCTTCGTTTCGGATGGCGTTTGGCAAGTCTCGCTCCCATACGTCAGCGCTGTGATGACCGTCCAGCGTCCACACATCATGGTTGCCCGCCAGCGCAGCCACCTGCCCCGGCAATCCGCGAAACAGCCGCAAGCAGGTGGAGATGTAATTCATCCCCTCCCCTATATCCCCGGCAATGATGGTCATGTCTGGTCGCTCATCAGCGATCGCGGCGATCATCTCATCAATCTGGTAGCGCATAGTGATACCAAGATGCAGGTCACTCGTGATGACAACTTTGGTCATGACTGCGCCCTCCTGCTTCACCTGGCGACGTTGCTCATATTGTAGCAGGAAGCGAGCGCATACGCGGGGTTCTTGTCGCGCTTCTACCCGATTAGATCACGAGCGAATCTATGGCTCAGTTGACCTCAAGCCTCGGCCTGAAGCATACTGACAGACGGGAGCGCGCCACATGTTATGCGCGTTTCTGACACCCAGCGACTTGCTGAATCCCAGTGCTTTCGGCGCGAGGAGGCGCTGTCCGCATGATCGAAGATGATGCCCAGCATGTGGCGGAAACCCCGCCCGAGTTTCAATATCTGACTGTCGAACGGCGGGGAGCGTTTACCTTCGTCACGCTCAACCGCCCCGAAGTCCACAACGCCTTCAACGAAACGCTGATCGCGGAATTGCATACCGCGTTCACGCAACTGAGCGCCGATGAGTCTGTGCGCGCAATCGTACTGCAAGGGGCTGGTCGCAGTTTCTGCGCGGGCGCGGACCTCAACTGGATGCGCGCTAGCCTCGACTTCACTCACGAGCAGAACGTAGCCGATGCGATGCGCATGGCAGACATGTTCCGCGCCATCAACCAGTGCCCACATCCTGTGATTGGCCGCATCCAGGGCGCCGCATTGGGCGGAGGCGCGGGCCTCACCGCCGTCTGCGATATCGCCATCACAACCGAGGATTGCCGTTTCGGTTTCACCGAGGCGCGGCTGGGCATCGCGCCTGCAGTGATTTCACCCTTCGCTGCCCGCAAGATCGGCGAGAGCCATGCTCGCGCACTCTTCATGACAGCGGAACGCTTCGACGCCGAGCGCGCCCTATCTATCGGGTTGGTGCATCAGGTCGTACCTGCCGCTGAATTGGACGACGCGGTGCAAGCTACCCTCCACAATATCGAACTGAGTGGGCCAGCGGGCGTCGCCGCCGCCAAGCGCATGGCGATGACCATCCTCCACCTGTCAGACGCCGAAGCGCGCCAGGTCACCGCGCACACCATCGCGGGGCTGCGCGTCAGTGAGGAAGGGCAAGAGGGCATCCGCGCCTTCCTGGAGAAGCGAACCGCACGCTGGGCGCAGACCGATGAGTAAGCCACAGCGGACGTTTCGCACGGTGCTCGTCGCCAATCGCGGCGAGATCGCCGTCCGCGTGATGGCGGCATGCCAGCAGCAGGGCGCGACGACCGTCGCCGTCTATTCTGACGCTGATCGTGACGCGATGCACGTGCGCGCGGCGGATGTCGCCGTCCGGATTGGGCCAGCGCCTGCCCGCGAGAGCTATCTGAGCATTCCAGCGATTCTCGCCGCAGCTCGCGCAACCGGAGCCGAAGCCATTCATCCCGGCTACGGCTTCCTCTCTGAGAACGCAGCGTTCGCCGAAGCGTGCGCAAAGGCAGGCATCGTCTTCATCGGCCCGCCGCCCGAAGCCATCCGTCTGATGGGGTCCAAGACAGCGGCGAAGCAGGCGGTAGAGCGCGCAGGCGTGCCAACCGTCCCCGGCTACATGGGAAACGCTCGTGATCCGAAAGCGCTGGAGCGTGAAGCGGCTCGCATCGGCTATCCCGTCATGCTGAAAGCGGCAGCCGGCGGCGGCGGCAAGGGTATGCGCGTCGTGCGAGCAGCCTCCGAATTCATCGAGTCGCTCGAAGCAGCGCGGCGTGAAGCGCTGGCGGCCTTCGGCGATGACAGCGTCTTCATCGAAAAGTTGGTGGTTGCGCCGCGACATGTCGAGTTTCAGATACTCGCCGACACGCATGGAAATATCATCCATCTGGGCGAGCGTGAATGCTCGATTCAGCGTCGCCATCAGAAGATCATCGAAGAAAGCCCATGCCCTGTGTTGACACCAGAGTTGCGTGAGAAGATGGGCGCAGCGGCTGTCGCGGCGGCGCGGTCGGCAGGCTACGTAAACGCTGGCACATGCGAATTCCTGCTCGATCAGAGTGGCGACTTCTACTTCCTGGAGATGAATACCCGTCTGCAGGTGGAACATCCGGTGACGGAGTCGGTGACAGGATTCGACCTCGTGCGCTGGCAACTCGCCGTCGCGGCGGGCGAACGCCTGACGATTCGACAGGAGGATGTCGTACCGCGCGGGCATGCCATCGAGGCGCGGCTCTACGCCGAGGACCCTGCGCGCGACTACCTGCCATCGAGCGGGCGGGCGCTGGTCTTTAGTCCGCCACGCGCTCCTGGGGTACGCGTAGACGCCGGCATCGAGGCAGGCGACGACGTCACGGTGAACTATGACCCCATGCTCGCCAAGCTCATCACGCATGCCGAAACACGCGCCGCTGCGATCGAACGAATGCGCTGGGCGCTCGATCGCTTCCCCACACTCGGTGTCGCGACGAATAGCGCTCTTTTGCGCGCCATCGTAGACGAGCCGGACTATCAGGACGGCGCGACCAATACGGCGTACCTCGAAACGCACGAATTTCCGTCCGTCGCCGAGCGTCAGGAGCCTCCGGCTGTCGCCATCGCAGCCGCAGCGCTGTGGGAGGCGCGCTCCACATCGCCAGCTACTGGCAAAGGCGCGGGCCCATACAATCCCTGGCGAGCAGGCGCTTCATCGAGTGGCGGCGCAGGCGAACGTCAGGCCCGCTTCTCGTACGGGGATGCGTCGTACCTGGCGCGTATGCGCACGACGGACGACAATCGCTACACGATCAGCATAAACGGCGAAGCTTTCCCACAGGCGGGCGTATCAGTCGGCGTCTCTCTCGGCGTAGATGGACGTGTGCTGCTCTCATGGAACGACCAGCAGGAAACGCTCTACGTCGCACGGCGCGGCTACGAGACATTGGTCTGGCGTCATGGGATCGCATATGCGCTCTCTCGCCCACGTCCGCTGGATGTAGATGCGGCGGCGCACGGCGCCGAGTCGAGCGCTGGCGTTGAGTCACTGACAGCGCCGATGGCTGGTACGATCATCAAGGTCAACGTCAGCGAGGGCGATGTCGTGGAGGCGCGCCAAACGCTCGTCGTACTCGGCGCGATGAAGATGGAACATGCTATCGTCGCGCCACATATCTGTCGCATCACACGCATCAACGTCGCCACGGGCGATGTCGTGCAGGGTGGCGCGACCCTCGTGGAACTCGCTGCCGCAGAGGAGGGGCAAGATGAGTGATTCGCCCTTGAGCGGGGCGCCGAAGCGGGTCACTGTCGTCGAAGTTGGTCCGCGCGACGGTCTGCAAAACGAAAAAGGCGTGATTGCCACTGACGACAAGATCACGTTCATCAATATGCTTGCTGAGGCAGGCTTCTCGGTGATCGAAGCGACCTCGTTCGTCAGCCCAAAGGCCATCCCCCAACTCGCCGACGCCACCGAAGTGATGGCGGGCCTGAAGCAGCGTTCCGGTCTACGCTACACAGCGCTTGTGCCGAATGCGAAGGGTATGGAACGCGCACTTGCGAGTGGGTTGCGCGAGGTGGCTGTGTTCACCGGAGCCAGCGAGACATTCGTGCGGCACAACATCAATACCAGCATCGCCGGAAGTATAGAGAACTTCAAACCAGTGCTAGAGATGGCGCGAGATGCGCAGGTGCGCGTACGAGGCTACATCTCAACCGCATTCGGCTGTCCGTACGAAGGCGCTGTGGCGCCTGAGGCGGTGAAGCGCGTGGCGGAGGCGCTGCTGGAGCTAGGCGTCGCGGAACTCTCGATTGGCGATACCATCGGCGTAGCGACACCAGATCAGGTCGTGACGGTCACTGAGACCTTGCTACCTGTGGCGGGCGTAGAGCGGTTGGCGATGCACTTCCACGATACGCGAGGTACGGCGCTGGCGAATGTGCTTACGGCGCTGCAATTGGGGGTTAGCATCTTCGATAGCGCCGCTGGAGGGCTGGGTGGCTGCCCCTACGCGCCGGGAGCCTCGGGCAACCTGGCGACTGAAGACCTGCTCTATCTGCTCAATGGACTGCAGATCGAGACGGGCATTGATCTGGAGAGAGTCGTGGCGGCAAGCAAGTTCCTGGCAGGAGCGCGTGGGTCTGCGCCCGCCAGTCGATACTATGCAGCCGCCACGGCTGAACGCTGAGTGGCGCTAGGCGAGGCCACCTAGGTCGATCGCCAGGCTGTCGGCGAGTGGAGCTAGCATGATGCGGAGCGATTCCTCTTGCCGACGCCAGCGGCGTACGTCATAGAGTCGCATGGCATAGTCAGATCCACGGCGCTCTGTGCTCACACGGCCCTTTTCGATCGCGTAGCAGAGATCGCCAAATGTCACCGCATCTGGCCGTTCTTCAGTTGTCGCGGGGTCCGGGGAATATTCCATGTGACGCCTCCTCGCCCTCTGTCTCTGCATCTAGTGTACCGGAGCGACGCAACCCCCTCTGAGCGAGAGCGTACATCCCTCAGCTACCAATGCAGATAAATCCACTCCACCTGACAGAAAAGCAGATTTGGCGCCATAGCTGTCGAGCGTCCATACACATTCGCTATGACCTACACCAAGTAGCCTCTGTCACACACCTGATCTGTTCCCCTGCTTGAGAAACGGAAACAGTCAGGGATTGTTTGGGCGTAGGGCCGAGTAGGTAATTCTTATGAGGCGCAGGAAGACGATGCCAGCAGTGTGGAGGTGGTGCGGCGGGCCATGCTACTTATCGCTCTTATCCTCTTCATATTTGTCGTCTTCCTCCACCTCATATTCATCCTCACCGGGATCGAGGTCGTCGTCCTCGTCGACTTCATCCTCTGAGGACTGATCCTCTGAGGACTGCCGCTGGCTGGCCATGTGGGCGGGCATGCCGTTTTCCTCGATATAAAGCGTATCAACCACCTCACGCATCTCGCGCAGACCGGCGCCTCGTCCCGCTGAGAGCGCGACAAGCCGTTCGGTGCGCTTTGCGATGGCCGTTTCCAGTTCCTCTGGTGTCATCCCAAGAACGGAAGCCAGTTGCGCCAGCACGTCAGGCGTCGCGGGGGTGAACGTGTCGCTGTTGGGATCCCAGGTGGAAAGCGGTAACAACCGAACACCATGCGGCTCGTCATCTCCACCCTCTGGATGCGCGAAGTTGATCGTCAGGAAGCGGCGCTGTGGCGGCCACTGTCTCCCAACTAACCCAATATTGACAATGACGCCCAACTGCTTCACCTCTTCGGCGGGTATGCGTAAATCCTGTCGGAGCATCGTCATCACATCCTCGATGGTGTCAGCATGGCATGATGTCGCCACGGCGAAGCCATCGCCTGGGAGCCGCAACAGCGAGCGGGCTACGCGGCCCCACATGTAGATGCGCAGGTGATCGGAAACCTCGTTCGCCAGTACGCAGGTTGTCGCAGCGTCCACCTCGCCCACGAAGCCAAAGTCCTCGAACATACCCATCGTATAGACCATCGTCGAACCAATGGGGAGGAAGCCGAGCAGCGCGTTCAGCGTGGTCGTCTTGCCCACCCCTGGAGTCGGGTCTGTCGGACCAGAGACGATGAGCGAGCGATGACGCTCCACCAACAGCCAGAGCAACGCGGCAGAGCGCGCGTCGAGGCTGCCAGCGGCGATCAGTTGCGCGACAGAGAGCGGGCGGTCAGACTCGTAGTGCCACATACGCCTCTGGTATGGGCTGCGGGGATCGAACACGACACACCCTCCTCTGACTAGGGATAAACGGTTGTTGCGCGCTGACGGGCGCCCTACATAATGACGCCCGAAGGAGCCCCTGTTTCCGGCTCATCCGTCGCGGGGATGCCGCCGGATTCGGTCTGCTGGCTGCCCTCCACATTGGCCTGGGCTCCAGGCGCAGAAGGCGCTGGCGCGACAAGCCAGTGCGGAGCCATCGTCCAGTTGACTGCCATCAGCGTTGGGGCGTGGCCATCGTGAAACGCGAGCGCGCTTATCGAAGCGTTGGCGACGACAACAAATCGCGCCCCGTCCAGAGGGATGCCAGTGTAGTGGGCAATGATGAGCTTGATGACGTCCGCATGCGCCACGACGACCACATCATCGCCCACGGCGGCGTCTGCCCGCAGCGCTTCGATCACGGCAACCGTTCGGCTTCGCACCTGCTCGAAGCTCTCGACCCCTTCGGGCGGCTCAGTTGGCTTCTTGAGAAATTCGTGCCAGCCAGGGTCGTCCTTGCTGACCTCGCTGATCTTCCGGCCAGCCCAGCGTCCCATCTCGGTGTCCATCAGGCGCGGCTCTTCCTGCACTGGAAGCGCCCAACCACGAGCAATAATCTCAGCCGTCTCTTTCGCACGCTCCAGCGGGCTACTGATGACGGCGCTGAGACGCAGCCCTGCCAGCGCGACAGCCGCCTGATGCGCCTGACGGCGTCCTTCGTCAGTTAGTGGCACATTCGGCAGTTGGCTCGGCAGCCGCCCCTCTACATTGAAGGTAGATTGCCCGTGGCGGACCAGATAGAACCGCTGAGTGCGCGCTGGCTTCTTCTCGCCTTCGGGGTGCGCGTGATTTGTTGGTGTAGTTTGTTCCATGACCCTCTGCGCTAACGTTTGGCCTCGCAGGCGCCGCGCATCCACTGATAGCAGCCGCACACGCACGATGAGCCACGGCCACGCGGACCGCAGCGCTCGTGGCGAGACATAGTCCATCAAGTCGCGCCACGTTGGCAGGCGGAACATCCGCCTATGCGCCATGCGTAGCGACGGTGGTGGAGTCGAAGGCGTCATACGCCAACATCGCCTCCCTCGCACGCCATCCGCACCATATTGTATCAGCGGGAATGCGCGCTTGGGCAGGAGCGCCACTCACTCGACCGTGCGCCCAAGGCACAGGCGGGCGCCAAACAGCTTCTGGAGGACGTTCCATTGCACTTGCCCCCGCACCCTTCTCTTTTGGCCCTGGCACGCTCTACACTCTCAACACTGTACGCCATCGTCCACTGTTCACGCGCTCGCTAGCAATTCGGCGCCGTATGTGGGGGAAACACGCAGATAATACCCGCGTAATGAACGCATGATACGGTCATCACTGGGTTGACGCGCGTAATGGCGCAACACACGCGAAAGGAACGGTGGCATGTCGGGTGAAACGGACGCGACTGATACCTTCGATGCAATCGTGATCGGTTCTGGTCAGGGGGCGAATCCACTCGCGAAGGCGCTGGCGAAAGCCGGCAAGCGAACGGCGCTGATCGAGAGCACTCATATCGGCGGCACGTGCATCAACGAAGGCTGCACGCCAACCAAAACGATGATCGCCAGCGCACGCGTCGCCTATATGGCACGCCGCGGGGCTGACTATGGCGTACAGACAGGCCCGGTCTCGATTGACATGCGGAAAGTGCGTGACCGCAAACGCGCCATCGTGGAAGATTTCCGCAGCGGCGGCGAGCGCGGCATCACTTCGACCCAGGGCATCGAATGGATTCAGGGTGAAGGCCGCTTCACCGGAATGGGGCGCGTCGCCGTAGCGCTGAACGCTGGGGGCGAGCGCCATATCGCCAGCGACCTTATCATTATCAACGTCGGCTGCCGCCCATCGATTCCGAATACACCCGGCCTGAGCGAGATTCCGTATCTCGATTCCACAACAATCATGGAACTCGACGCGGTTCCGGACCATCTCATCGTGCTCGGCGCGGGATATGTCGCCGTCGAGTTTGGGCAGATGTTCCGCCGCTTCGGCAGCAAAGTAACGATGCTACAGCGCAGTAATAAGTTGCTGGCGCGCGAAGACGACGATGTCTCGGAAGAAGTCGTGAAGATTCTGCGCGAGGACGGCATCGACATTTTGTTCAACAGTGAGACGGTACGAGTCGCCAAGCAGGCTAATGGAATAGCGGTCACAGTGCGTGACGCGAATGGCGAGCGTGAACTCGTTGGCTCGCATTTGCTGGTGGCCACGGGTCGCATCCCTAATACCGAGCGACTCAATCCTGGCGCCGCTGGCATCGAGACAGACCAGCATGGCTATATCTCAGTCAACGAGCGACTGGAAACCAATGTGCCCGGTGTCTTCGCCATCGGTGACGTCAAAGGTGGCCCAGCCTTCACTCACATCTCCTATGACGACTTCCGTATCCTCCGCGCGAATCTGCTGGAGGGCGCACATGCGTCGACCACGGGCCGACTTGTGCCAAATGTGGTGTTCATGGACCCACAACTCGGCACGGTCGGCATGCGTGAGAGCGAGGCCCGCGCCTCCGGACGGCCAATCAAGGTGGCGAAGATTCCGATGTCATGGGTCGCACGGGCATTGGAGACAGACGAGACACGCGGATTCATGAAGGCGATAGTTGATACCGAGACGAAGCAGATTCTCGGCTGCGCGATTCTGGGTGTCGAGGGCGGCGAGATCATGTCGGCGATGCAGTTGGCGATGATGGGCGGCCTCACTTATCCAGTGGTACGCGAGGCAATCTTCGCCCATCCAACGCTGAGTGAGTCGCTCAACAATCTGTTCCTCGCGATGGAGGAGTAAGAGCAGAAAGAGGTTGCGCCAGAGGAGCGTCGTAATTGCACAAGCAAATTACGACGCTCCCTTGACTTGAACATATCTTCTATGGTTACTATTATTCGCATGGGCGCCGCTCGCTTCGCTTCATAGCGTAGTGTGGACCAGGACATCGCCCAACAGATCGACGCTGCAGCGCTGGATCGCTGCAGCAGTCGGTCCGCCAGGAGAGGAGGAGACCCGTCGCGCCGCACCGATCGGTGATCAGGTTAGATCGCCGAGAGAATCACGGGCGGTACGGCAGGTACATCGCATGGCCAAGGTTGAATTCGACGACGTGACCAAGACGTTTCAGGGTACGTCGCAGAGCGCGGTGGACCATGTGTCCTTCTCTGTCGAGGAAGGCGCATTTTGCATCCTGCTGGGCACGTCTGGCTCCGGCAAGACTACCCTCCTGCGGATGGTCAATCGGCTGAGTGACCCCACGTCAGGCATTATTCGCGTGGAGGGCACTCCAACGACCGAGCAGGACCCCATCGCGCTGCGACGCCGCATCGGCTACGTCATTCAGCAGGTGGGACTCTTCCCACACCTGACCGTCGGGGAGAACGTGCAGATTGTCCCGAGCATCCTTGGGCAATCAGACAGTCAGTCGTCCGGTCGCGTGGATGAGTTGCTCAGCCTGGTTGGCCTGGAGCCGAAAGAGTATCGGAAGCGCTTTCCTCGGCAATTGAGCGGCGGCCAGCAACAACGCGTCGGCCTGGCGCGCGCGCTCGCGGCTGACCCATCGTTGCTGCTGATGGACGAGCCGTTCGGCGCGCTCGACGCCATCACCCGCGGCCGCCTGCAAGAAGAACTGCTACGCATCCAGCGCGAGACCGGCAAGACGATTCTCTTTGTCACGCACGACGTGGAGGAAGCGTTCAAGCTGGGTACGCAGATCGTCGTCATGCACCAGGGACATCTGATGCAAGAGGGTTCGCCCATCGATCTGCTGGCGCATCCAGCCAACGACTTCGTCGGCCAGCTCGTCGGCTCCGCCAATGTGCTTCGCCAGCTCGAATATCTGCCTGCTTCCAACGCGATCGAACCAAGCGCCGATCCTGACGCGCCACGCGTCGATGCGCATGAAACATTGCTCACGGTGATGCTGCGACTCATGCAAACGCGGGACCGTGCGCTCAACCTCGTAGAAGGTGACGCCATCATTGGCCAGGTAACGCTCGACAGCATTTCGCGGGTTACGAGCGCCAGCCGCCAGCCGCAACCTTCCGCCGGTACTGAAACGGCGACGTCTGACCAGGGCGAAGCCGCCAAAGAGGCCGTCTAGTCCCTCAACAAGACCAGGCGGCGATGTGGCGCGGAAAGGAGGCGACAGGTGAATTACCTGCTCAACGGCGCGTATTGGGATATTACCGACCCATCCAGCATACCGAGTCTGTTCATCCAGCACATCTGGATTACTTTCGTCAGCATGGCCATCGGCATCGCCATCGCCGCGCCCATCTCGCTGGCATTGGTGCGCTATACGCGGTTTTATCCGGCGACGATCACGGTCGCGAGCATCATCTATACCGTGCCAAGTCTGGCATTCATGGCGTTCCTGATTCCTTTCACGAGTCTGACGCCAGCGACGGTCATCATTCCGCTTGTGCTCTACACACAGGTGGTGTTGATTCGCAACTTCGTCGCCGCTGTCCGCTCGGTAGATCCGACCCTGGTGGAGGTGGGCCGTGCGATGGGCATGAACAACCTGCAATTGCAGTGGCGGGTGGTGCTCCCTCTGGCGGCGCCTATCATCATCGCGGGCATCCGTGTCACGACGGTGACGACCATCGGTATCGCCTCGATTTCGCAACTGTTTGGCGTTCCCAACCTTGGTTCCCTTATCATCATTGGATTCGCCAACAGTTACTTTGACCAGGTGCTTGCTGGCGCCATCGCCATCGCGGTACTCGCGGTTGGCGCAGACTTGGCGTTGCTTGGTCTGCAGATATTGATCAACCGTGGCCGCTCGACGGTGATGGTAGCGAACTGAAGCCGAGTCGAGGAGGAACCACCATGCAGCAAGCGCTCGCATACATACAAAACCCGGCCAATCAGTTCGGCATGGAGACGCTCAAGACGGTGCAACTCGCCGTCCTTCCGATACTGATAGCGCTGATTATCTCGATTCCGCTTGGCGTTGTTCTGGCGCCACGTCCAATCAGCGCATTCGTGACGATGAACTTCGCCGGACTGGTGCGCGCAGTTCCAACGCTCGCGGTGCTGGCGTTTGTAGTGTCCTACCTGGGCATCGGATACCGGCCATCGGTCTTTGCGCTCTCGCTGCTTGGCGTACCCCCAATCCTGGTCAACACAATCACTGGGTTGAATGGCATCGATCCGGCCACAGTAGAATCTGCGCGCGGGATGGGCATGACACGCTGGCAGATTCTGTCGCGCATTCAGCTTCCACTCATCGCGCCAGTACTCGCCGCAGGTGTTCGCACAGCCGCCGTGCAGATCGTCGCGACTGTGCCGATCGCGGCACTGGCTGGAGGCGGAGGCTATGGCGATTACATACTGTACGGCGTCAGTTCGTTTAAGACGACACCTCTGCTGGTGGGCGCCGTTGGCATTGCTGTATTCACCTTTTTGACCGAGATGCTGCTGGCGCTGGCGCAGCGCGTGCTCACGCCACGCGGCCTGCGATACGAACCAGCCGCCGATGTGGCAGTTGAGACGCCAGGCTCAGATTCCGCGACGGGGCGCGCGCCCCTCGCCGCGTAGGACTTCCCGAAGGAGGCGGCGCCGCTGGCGCGCCCAATCGGATGGCGCGAGTCGCATATTTAGGAATGATGTTGACGTGAATTGCGCGATGGTTTCAGTCCGTCGCGACAAGACAGGAGTTACCACGGATGCGATTACTACGGTCGCGCGGCGTGCTACAGGCGATTGCTTTGGTCGTCCTGGCGCTCGCCCTGCCGCTGTCTGCCTGCGGGAGCAGCGGCTCTGGCTCGGGTAAGCCCGGGTCGGGCGTCACCGTCGTCGTGGGGAGCAAGCTCGACCCCGACGGGCAGTTGTTAGGTGAGATGTACATCCTGCTGCTGCAGAACCAGGGCTACACGGTGACACCGAAGCTGGCGCTGGGCCAAACCCCGGTGCTGTTCAACGCGCTCAAGAGCGGCGCAATTGACATCTATCCGGAGTTCACCGGCACTGCCGCCACCCAGCTCAATCTGCCGCCGTCGCAGAACGCGCAGCAGGTGTATAGCCAGGTCGCCAGCGCCTATGAGTCGCAGTACCACATCACGTGGCTCGACGCCGCATATGGACTGAACGACAGCTACGGCATCTGCACGTCGAAAGAGTCGGCCCAGAAGAACGGTCTGACGTCACTCGACGATGTGGCCGCCAAGGGCAGTTCGCTCACCGTCGCTACGCCGCAGGATGGCATTGATTCGGCAGTCAACCCTGTGCAGACGGGCTACAACTTCAAGTTCAAGGCGCAGACGAATATCAGCGAGACGCTCGGCTTCACCGCAGTCAAGCAGGGGTCGGCTGACGTCAACGTCTGCTACACCACTGATCCGGCGATTGTAGTCAACGACTTCATTGTCCTCAAGGACTCGAAGAACGTCTTCCCGATCTACAATCCAGCTCCGCTGGTGCGCGACAGCGTGCTGCAGAAGTCGCCGACGATCAAGACTACACTCAACGCGCTCGCGTCGAAGCTGACGACAGACGAGCAGACGAAGCTCATCAAGCAGGTGGCAATTGATCATACGCCTGTCAGGCAGGTCGCGCAGACCTGGTTGCAGAGTCAGGGACTGCTGCCCAAGTAGTATCACCTCCGCTAGGAGCGAGGATAGCCACTGGCGCTATGCTTGATTTCCCTGGAGAAATGCGACATGAGTCATCCCGAATTTTGAGAGGGCTCAAACAATACCTCCTGGACTACTATCGAGTTGAACAGACCGATAGTAGTCCAGGAGGTTTCTGCTATGGATGATGCGGTATTTGCCGGAGGACTGCAAGCGTCGCCGGTGGTCGCACATGCGCTGGACGACGAACCTGGACGACGAGCCTGGACGACGAACTGGCGCAGTTGCTCGCGCCGTAGGTTGAATGGTGAGACACACGCTGGATAAATGCCTGGGAGGAACACTGATCGCCAGCATTATCGCGCTCCTTGAGCTATTTCAGCGTCCACAGCGCGAGTAGCGGGGAACGTCGCGCTCAGGCGGGAGCGCCGTAGTACAGGATGCGCGCGGCGAGGCGCAAGGTTGCGATGATTTGGGCCACAAGCGTGGGGTCGAAGGTCCAGATGCCGTGGTATCTGCGATTGGCCTGGTGTGATGACCAAAGATCGCCCTCGGTGTGCTGGGCAAGCAACGCGGTCGGCATGCGCGGATCATCGACCACGACAAACCAGAAGAGCTCCATGCCAGTCTGTAGCTCGGGCCGTATCGTGAATCGCAGTGTCGTGTGCGGCCCTAGTCCAAGAATAGTAGGATTGCCCGCAGTGTCATCGATGCCATAGAGAAAGACATGGCGCGACACGTCCGCCAGCGCGCGGTAGCGTCGCAGTTGAGGCGCAACCAGCGCCAATCGCTGAAATCCGGCGTAGATGTCACAGTGGCGACGTTCGGCGATGACACGCTCCTCGATCGCATGGCTGATAATATTCATGATGGACGATTGCGTGAAGAAGTGCGCGTCCTGCGCCAGTGGCGCTCCGCGCTCCCGGGTCTCTTGCGCGGAGGCGGTGAGACGC
>DASVZC010000050.1:0-11162 GCA_036391835.1 Ktedonobacterales bacterium
ACTCAATCGACATAAACATCACCAGCGGATTCTTGCGCACCAGCACGCCCAGCGCGCCGATGCCAAACAGAATCCCACTGACTGTGAGATAAGCGAACAGAGACATCGCGAAACCTCCTGCGCGCCCTACTCGTCGGCTCGCGTGGGACGGCGACCAAGTGTTACCGCGCCCAGCGCCGCCACCACCAACAGCACGCCGGTGATCTCAAATGGGAAAGAATATCCGTGGAAGAGCGCCATGCCGAATGCCTCGGTGTTGCCACCGAACGACTGGATGGCTTGCGTAAGGCCTTCTGCCCCACTCGCCCTTGCGTCGCTCGCGATGGCGCCCGAGTAGCCAGCGTAGGCCAGCGCGCCCACCAGAATGAGCGACATGCCTATGCCTGCGCCCCACTGCCAGCGCATGGGATCGGACCCTTCAGCAGCGGCGCCTCCAGGCGTGAGCATCGTCACGACAAAGAGGAACAACACCATCACTGCGCCAGCGTAGATGAGCACCTGAATCGTTGCGATGAATAGTCCGCCGAGCAGCAGGAAGAAGAGCGCCAGGCTCAGCAGATTGAGAATGAGACTCAACATGCAATAGACGGCGTTGCGGTTCAGCACGACGCCAAGCGCCGATACTACCGCGACGACCGCAAGCTCATAGAATGCGATCTGGGTGAACAGCATGGCGCTACTCGTCCTCCGTCGCTGCGGCTATGTCGCGCGCCGCCTGTTTGTCGCCAATCTCGATTTCCTGCTCGGCGGGCAGATCACCCTGTCCCACGGCGGCCGCTGACGCCGGCTGTCCATCGAAGAAGCCCTGGCGGCTCGGAATCGGCGTGGTTGTCGTCTCCGGTGTCGGAGCCGACCAGGCCTCGAGTGAACCGCGAGTCGCTGACCCTACGGGCTCCAGCAACTGCTCCTTGTGATAGATCAAGTCGGCAGCGTGTGTGCTTGCCAACTCGTAGATGTTCTCCAGCGTGATCGCGCCCGTCGGGCACGCTTGCTCACAGTACCCACAGAAGATACAGCGCAGCAGGTTCACGTCGAAGACCCGCGCATAGCGCTCACCCGGCGAGACATGATTGTCTTCGCTGTTTTCCGCTGCCTCGATGTAGATTGCATCGGCAGGGCAGGCGCCAGCGCAAAGAAAACAGCCGACGCAGCGCTCCAGGCCGTTCTCGTAGCGGTGCAGCACATGGCGACCACGGAATCGCTCAGGAAGCTTTCGCTTCACCTCTGGATATGAGACCGTCGTCGGTTGTTTGCCTAACTCCCGTAGCGTCGTCGCCAGGCCTTTGATCATTTCCATCGCCATCGGATAACGCTCCCGTTAGTTGACGCCAGAACTGGCGCGTATAGTTGAATCTCGCCGTTCGTCGTCTGCAAGGGCCGGCGCTCCTGAGACCAGGCGAACCGACGCAGGCATCTCGACAAGCTGGCCCACATTTCGCCTGCCCGCTGGCACGAACCGCCGTGACCTCACATAGATCACTACACCGCTCACCAGCAGAATCACCAGGCTCGCAACGCCGCTCACCCACCAGGGATAACCAAACGCGACCACCGCAGCAGTCAGCAGGGCATTCACCACTGAGAGCGGCAGCAACACCTGCCACCCAAAGCGCATGAGTTGGTCATAGCGGATGCGCGGTAGCGTAGCTCGCAGCCAGATGAAGACGAACAGGAAGAAGGCGACTTTCACGAAGTACCAGATGAACGGTAGGCCAAAGATGCCATCGAGCGAGCCGAGCGTCCACCCACCGAAGAAGAGCGTGACTACCACAGAACTCGCCGTGATCATGTTGATGTATTCGGACATCTGGAAGAGGCTCCAGCGCAATCCACTGAATTCCGTCAGGTAGCCCGCCACCAGTTCCTGCTCGGCCTCTGGGAGGTCGAAAGGCGCGCGATTGACTTCCGCCACTGCCGCGATGCCGTACAGCAGGAAGCCCAGCGGCTGCGCCACGATGAACCAGATGCCCATATGCGCCTGCTGCTCGACGATGCCGACCATGCTCAGCGTACCCGCAAACATCAGCACACCGACGATTGAGAGGCTAATGCTGACTTCGTAGGACACCATCTGCGCAGCGGAGCGCAGCGCGCCCAGCAGCGAATAGTGGTTACCCGAGGACCAGCCGGCCAACACAATGCCGTACACAGCCAGCGAGGCAATCGCGAAGATATAGAGAATGCCGACATTCAAGTTTGCGACGTAGGGAGCCCAGGCCTTCGCGATACTGGAGTTCCCCCACGCCGTCGTTCCACCCAATGGCACGACCGCAAACGCCGTTAGGGCGACGATGACCGAGATCGCAGGAGCGATCAGGAAGACCAGATGACTGGCCTGGGTCGGCAATATCTCCTCTTTGAAGACCATCTTCAGCGCATCTGCGATGGGCTGAAAGAGACCGAACGGGCCAGCGCGATTCGGGCCTACACGCCGCTGGAAGCGCGCGATGACGCGTCGTTCGACTAATGTCATATATGCGAACGCGGTGAGCAGGGCCACAATGGCAATAATGCTCTTCACGACCGCGCCGACTAGAAACCATGCCAGATCACTCATCGGGCCTGCTCCCCTCGTCCAGCCGCGATGGGTGGCTGTCCGCTACCCTGGCCTACTCCGCGCTCCAACATGTCCCATGTCAGGAATGGCGACTCCGCCAGACCGGAGTCCTGCGCCGACAGCGGCCAGCGTGCGCCAGTCTTACCCAGTCCGCGCCGCGACACACCCGCATAGATCGGAGTCAGCCGGCCAATCTCCGCGAGGATTTGCGCCGAGTTGGCGTAGTTCCAATCCAGCCCAAGCGTGGTTGCCAGCGAGGTCAGAATCTCCCAGTCCGCGCGCGCGCCGGGCAGTTCCAGCATTGCCTTACGGACTACCTGTACGCGCCGTTCGGTACTAGTAAATGTGCCGTCTTTCTCAGTGTACGAGACAGCAGGCAGCACGACAGAGGCAAGGTTGGCCGTCTCCGTCAGGAAGAGATCTTGCACGACCAGGAACTCCAGACTGCCCAGTCGTATGCGCGCTTCCTCACTCAGATGAGCCACCGGGTTCGCGCCCATCACGTAGAGCGCCTTCACGCCGCCAGCGAGCATCGCATCATAATCGAGCCCGGGCGCATCCGAGAGTGGGGCGACCCATGCATCCGAAAGGGCCTTACGCGTCGAGGCATCGCTCACGGAACGATAGCCCGGCAGCATGTCGGGGAGCATTCCCATGTCGCGGGCGCCAAGCGAATTATTGTCCGCCATGAGTGGGCCAACGCCTGCGCCAACACGTCCGAAGTTGTCGGTCAGTAGCGCAAGGTCGAGCGCATCGGTAGGGAGAGAAGCGCCAGTCGACTCGCGGGTCGACATCTCATCGTACAGGATGACTGCGCCGCGCGCACCAGCAATCTCGCGTGCCAGTGTTCGCAGCGACTCGGCCTCGCACCCCGCCTTCGTGGCCACGGCATCTGGCAAAGCGTCGGCCAAGCCGGCCAGCCGATCAGTCAACTGGGTGATATGCGCATCGGCATAGGCGCCGCGGGTTAGCCGCTCACTGAGGGTCACCTGCAACAGCGCGCGGGCAATCGCCCCTGTCTGACCAGCGGAATAGCGGATCACACCAGCGGCCAGGCGATCGAGCCGATTCGCCTCGGGAGTGACTACCCAGACACGTGCGCCGCGCCGAATCGCCTTGCGGATCCGCAGGTCGACAATCGGCTGCCGGACATACGCGTTCGCGCCAAGCAGCACGATGTGCGATGCGCTCTCCAGCCCGGCGATCGAGTCCGACCAGGCCCACGGCATTCCATTTGAGGTGAGCCCGGGGAACCGCCCGTGCTCGTGGTCGACATTGTTCGTACCGAGGCCAGCGCGGAACAACTTCTGGAAGAGATATGCCTCCTCATTCGTCGTGTGCGTCGAGCCGATGCCACCGACCGCTGAGGCGCCATCGCGCCGGGCGATGTCGCCAAGCGTGCGCCCGACGAGATCGATCGCCTCATCCCACGTCGCAGGCTCGAGTTTGCCATTGCGACGAATCAGTGGCTCGCGCAGTCGCTCGGGGCTATTGGCAAGGTCTGTATTCCAGCGGCCACGATCGCAGAGGAATCCGTCATCTACGTCGTCATTTGTCCGCGAATACTGGCGCAGCAACTTGTCGACACGTACATCCGCGCGCACATTGCAGCCGACGGAGCACTGACCGCAGACAGTCGCCGTACGCTTCAACTCCCACGGACGTGCGACGAAGCGATAGCTCTTTGCTGTGAGCGCGCCCACCGGGCACATCTCCACGACGTTGCCTGAGAATGTCGAGTCGAATGGAGCATCAGGTTCGACTCCAACCTCTGTGCGGAAGCCGCGCTCCTGCATCACGAGGCCGTTTTCCATCGCAACGTCCTGAGTGAAACGCACGCAGCGCTGGCAGGCGATGCAGCGTTCACGGTCGAGCAGAATCTTGTCGCTGACCGGAATCGGCTTCTGGAAGTGGCGCTTGCTCAGGTCAAATCGGCTCGCGCCCGGTCCGTGACGCAGGGTGAAATCCTGCAGATCGCACTCGCCGCCTTTGTCGCAGATGGGACAGTCCAGCGGGTGGTTGATGAGCAGGAACTCAAGCGTTCCCTGCCGACCCTTCTTCACCTGAGGTGTATCCGTGCGGACGACCATACCCTCAGTGACCTGCGTGGTGCACGCAGTCGCCAACTTCGGCATCTTATCCACCGCGACGAAGCACATGCGGCAGGCGCCCAATGGATCCATCTTGGGGTGGTAGCAGTAGATGGGAATCTCGATACCGAGCTTACGCGCCGCTGCCCAGATGACGGAACCTTTGGGAACGCTGACAGACTGACCATCTATCGTCAGGGTGACTAGCTCTTCTTGTTGCTCAGCCATGATATGCTTTCTCGCCCATTCTCATGTCGCGTTGGTTCCGCGCGTCGAGAGTCTCCCAACACCCCAGACGCCTCGGCTGCTGGAGTGGTCACACGGAAGCCCGATTATGGCGCCGCGTGCGCCGCCTCGGAAGCGCGATGTGCGCCTGGCCCAACCAGGCAGGCATGCGTGCGCACGTGATGGATATACTCATCGCGGAAGAGCTTGATGCTGCTGACGATGCTCGATGTCGCCGCATCGCCCAGCGGGCAGAAACTCTTGCCGAAGATGTTGTCGCAGACGTCCAGCAGCAGATCGATGTCGCTCTCGCGACCTTCTCCCGCCTCCAGCCGCTCCAGCAGTTGTACCAGCCAGAACGTGCCTTCGCGACATGGCGTGCACTTTCCACACGACTCGTCACGATAGAACTCAGTCATCCGCAACGTCGCGCCGACAATACACGTCTGGTCGTCCAGCACGATCACGCCGCCGGAGCCGAGCATCGAACCCGCCGCCGCAACGGACTCATAGTCCAGCGGAATATCGAGCGTCTCAGGTGGAAGCATCGGAGTAGAAGAGCCGCCAGGGATAATCGCCTTGACCTTGCGACCCTGACGCACGCCACCACCCAACTCCTCGATCAACGTGCGCATCGGTAGGCCGAGGGGCGCTTCATAATTGCCGGGGCGATTGACATGGCCACTCAGGCAGTAGATGCGTGTTCCCTTGCTCTTCTCCGTGCCGTACGCCGCATACGTGTCCGCGCCATATTTCAGGATAGCGGGAAGCGTTGCTATCGTCTCGACGTTATTGATAACCGTCGGCCCACCGTAGAGACCCACAACAGCGGGGAACGGCGGCTTCAGGCGGGGATAGCCGCGCTTGCCTTCCAGCGACTCCAGCAGCGCGCTCTCCTCGCCGCAGATGTACGCGCCCGCACCATGATGCACGGTAATTTCGAGGTCAAAGCCGCTGCCGAGGATGTCGTTACCGATGAAGCCAGCGGCCTTCGCCTCGGCCACCGCACGCTCCATCTGTAATCCGGCCCGCAAGAGCTCGCCGCGGACATAGATAAATGCGTGATGCACCTTGGTCGCATACGACGCGATGATGACGCCTTCGACGAGGAGATGCGGGCAGACTTCCATGATCATGCGATCTTTGAAGGTGCCGGGCTCGCTCTCGTCTCCATTCACACAGAGATAGCGCGGTTTGGGGCTTTCCTTCGGAAGGAAGCTCCACTTGAGGCCAGTCGCGAAACCCGCGCCGCCTCGGCCGCGAAGCCCCGACTTCTTGACCTCTTCGACCAGATCATCCGGCTGGAAGGTCTTCAACGTCTTAGCCAGCGCCTCATATCCGCCGTTCTCGCGATAGACGTCTATCTGGTCGATATTCGGCGTCGCAAAATGTTCTGTGACGAAGCGTGGCGATGGTCCCAGGGGGAACGCCGCATTCGCTGTCTGCGTTTCGGTGAAATCGGCCATCGTCTATTCGACCTTCTTCGTGGGAGAAACGCCGTTACCGCCTGCGCCAATCGTCGTCTCAGTCGCCATGCCCACGCCTCCGCTGATCAGCTTCCACTGATTGCGAACGGTGTCCATGTCGCCGCCTGCCTCGAGATGCGCGAGGAGTGTATCCGCGCTCGACGGCGTCACTTGCTCGACGAACTCGCCGTTGACCTGTAGCGCTGGCGCCATGCCACACGCCGCAAGACATTCTACGCCTTCTAGCGTGAAGCGGCCATCTGAAGTCGTCTCACCACGCTTCACGCCGAGACCCTGCTCCAGGCGGCTCATCACATCATCGCAGCCCATCAGGTAGCACGAAACACTGGTGCAGACCTTGATAACGTATCGGCCCTGCGGCGCCTGGTGATACATCGAGTAGAAGGTGACCACCGACTCGACTTCATCCGGTTTGGCGCCAATCGCCTCCGCGACGGCTAGAATCGCTTCATCCGAAACGTAGCCGATTTCATCCTGCGCCAGATGCAGGCACGGCAGCATCGCCGAGCGAGCCAGCGGGTAGCGCGCGACAGTCTCCGCCATGCGCGCCTTCAACGCGTCGCTTATCATTAGCGATCTACCTCTCCCAGCACAATATCAATGCTCCCGATCGCCGCGACCACGTCGGCGAGCAGCATACCTTCGATCATCTTCGGCAGCGCCTGAAGATTCGCGAAAGAGGGGGCTCGCACGTGCATCCGATAGGGTTTCGCCGAGCCATCGCTGACCATATAGAAACCTAGTTCACCCTTCGGTGACTCGGTCCGGACATAGACCTCACCAGCAGGCGGACGATAGCCTTCGGTATAGAGCTTGAAGTGGTGGATCAGCGCTTCCATGTTCGAGGAGACCTCGTACTTAGGGGGCGCCACGATCTTATGGTCACCGACCTGCCAGGCGCCACCGGGAAGCCGATCCATCGCCTGATGGATGATGCGCAGGCTTTGCTCCATCTCCAGCATACGGATGAGGTAGCGATCGTACACGTCGCCGTTTTCGCCGACGGGAATCTCGAAGTCGAACTGCTCATATCCGCCGTACGGGAACGCCTTGCGCACATCGTACGCGACGCCACTGCCTCGTAGCGTCGGTCCACTGCACCCATACGCGACGGCGTCATCGCCGGAGATGATCGAGATATTCTTCGTGCGGTCAATCCACAGGCGGTTGTTCGTGAGCAGATCGTGGTACTCGCGCAGCCGCTTCGGGAAGATCGAGATAAACTCGCGCACCTTCGCCTCGAAGCCAGGCGGGAGATCAGCCTGCAATCCACCTGGCATGATGTAGCTCGTCATCATGCGCACGCCGGAGCAGAGTTCGAAGATATCGAGCACCAACTCCCGCTCACGGAAACAGTATAAGAAGACGCTCTGCGCTCCCAGGTCGAGCGCGCTGGAGCCAAGCCACACGAGGTGGCTGGCGATGCGCTGCAACTCAACCAGGATAATACGGCCAAGCTTCGCGCGCTCAGGCACGTCGATGCCCAGGAGCTTTTCTACCGCCAGCGAATAGCCGAAGTTGTTAGCGAGCGGGGCGAGGTAGTCCATTCGGTCAGTCAGCACGAGCGACTTGAAGTAGCTCTTCGACTCAGCGGTCTTCTCAATGCCGGTATGCAGGTAGCCAATATCCGGCACAGCCTTGATGATCGTTTCGCCATCGAGCGTCAGCACCAGGCGCAACACACCATGGGTAGACGGATGTTGTGGCCCCATGTTGATCGTCATGGTGTCGCGCCGCTTGGAATCGTCTATTCGTTCGCTGTGTTCGACATCGAGTGTGGTTGGCCGCACTGAGTCTTCTAGCTGCATCTCAGTTCACCTTATCAGCGACGAGGGCGCCGAAGCGCTCGGAAACCGATTGAATCGTCCGCTCAGGCCTCATCTTCGCTCCGTCTGTTGATGTTCGGCTGCTCAGAACCGTCCGACGTGCGAAGCGTGAGTTGTCCAATCCCGGGTGGCAGCGGCTCATCGAGCGGCGCCTGTCCTCCCCAATGCGGGTCGGGGAGTGAAAATCCTGACAGCGGATAGTCTTTGCGCAGCGGATGCCCCACCCAGTCGCTCGGCATGAGAATACGCTGAACCTTGCCACGGCCAGAGAAGCGGATGCCGAAAAGGTCGAACATTTCGCGCTCGAACCAGTCGGCCGCGAGCCACACGCCCATCACCGATGGAACCTCAGGATCGGGCGTATCCTCGCCACCTACTTGCGTCTTGAGACGTATGGAGGCACGAGTCGTCAGCGAAACCAACTGATAGACGATATCGTAGCGCGGCTCACGTTCGAGCCAATCGACAGCAGTAATGTCTTCCAGCAGGTTGTAGCGCAGACCGGGCGCGTCGCGAAGCTCCTGGCAAGCCGCCACAAGAACCTCTGGCGCGAGCGTAATGGTGGTTTCGCCACGATGCGTCACGGACGCCAGCACGTCCTTGCCAAAACGCTCAGTTAGCAACGCGACGGTCGCCTCAGCCAGCGGATTCTCTGGCGTCACGAGCGCACCCGCGGGCTGCTCGTGCGGTTGGTCTGCCATAACCTCTACCTGTCTCTTCTCGACACGCTTCTGTCACTTGACTCGTTAGTCTTCGCTGCCAATGTAGCGAGACACGGCATAGTCCAGCGGGTCGGGCGGATTTGGAATGTGGTTGCGAATCTTCTCTTGCAGCAGATTGAGGCCCTGCAACAGCATATCTGGCGTCGGAGGGCACCCAGGCACATAGACATCAACCGGGACGATCTTGTCCACGCCCTGCACAATCGCGTAGTTGTTGAATACGCCGCCGCACGAGGCGCATGCGCCCATCGAAATGACCCATTTGGGTTCGGGCATTTGGTCGTAGATGCGGCGCAGCACCGGAGCCATCTTCACCGACAATCGACCCGCCACGATCATGAGATCGGCCTGACGAGGGCTGGCACGGAAGACTTCAGCGCCAAAGCGGGAGATGTCCCAACGCGATGCGCTGGCAGACATCATCTCGATCGCGCAGCAGGCCAAGCCGAAGGTCGCTGGCCAGAGCGACGAACTGCGGCCCCAGTCGATCAGCTTATTGACCTGCGTCGTGAGAATGTTGCCGCCCTCAGGCTGCGCCAGTCCACGTGGAAGTCGAGGAGCCTGCGTATTGCTGTAGTACTGCACCGGAGCCCATGGATTCTGACGCTGCGTCTCCGTCTCAGGCTCTAGTCCCATGTAAAGGCCCCTTTGCGCCAAATGTAGATGAACGGCACCGCAAGAATCAGCGCAAATACCAGAAGCTCGACAAAGCCGAGTACCTGCAAGCGCCGCATCAAGATCGCTAGAGGGAGTACCGAGGCGGCCTCGACATCGAAGATGATGAAAAGCATACCTGTGACGAGATACTTCACAGGGAACCGCTTGTTAGGGGCTGAGATTTCCTCGATACCACATTCGTATGGGGCCAACTTCTCAGGCGTTGGGCGCTTGGGACCAAGGAAGAAGGTCGCTCCGATGGTCAATGCGCCAAACGCGATCGCAAGCCCGAGTAAGATGAGAGCTGGAGCGACATCCCTCATGCTTTAACGCCTCCCACTGCGGCGGGTTACGCGAATCGCGTGCGCATCGTCGCAAGTCGTCATCGTAGTCACCATCTGATACTGTAACATGGGCCATGAAAGACTGTCAATCAACGAAATGCGGCGTGAACCTTGATTATTTGGACGTTTGTGGGTCCTTTATCGCCTCTCGCCAATCCCACTTGTGCGATGATATAACGGAGATGAGACTACTACCAGACAGAAACATTTGGGAGCGTACCAGTCAGGGTACCGCTTGCCTGCAGGAGGGCAACGTGATTGCTGCGCCAAGGATCGAGCTAGCCACACAAGCGGATCTCGACGCGCTAGCGGAGATGCGCGTTGAGTCTGGTTGGCATCGCAACGAACCGATCCTGGCCAGCACGCTCGCGTGGGAGCGCGGGCGTATCTTTGTCGTGCGCGCGGGGGCGACTGGAGCGCCCGTGGAAGAAGCCGACCGTATCGTGGCCACGACGAGCGCCATCGCCGCTGGCCCTATCGGCGTAATCGGCAATGTGAGCGTACGGCCAGAGTTCCGAAGACTCGGCCTGGGCAGACTTCTCACAGCGCACGCGGTCGAGTGGATGCGCTCGCAAGGCGTGCGAACTGCGTGGCTAGACGCCACCGTTTCTGGCCGCCCACTCTATCAAAAACTGGGCTTTACCGAAACGACCGAGTCGTGGGTCGTCCACACCCCCATGCGCAACCTGGACACGGACCGGATCGAGGCGCTTGCTGCGGGATTCGTCGCAGAAGCCGCACTGCCAGAGACGCTGGACACCCTAGCCCACCTCGATCTCATCGCATTCGGTGGAGATCGATTTGGACTGTTGCGCGCAATGGCAGGCCAACCGGGCAGCATACTGTTGATCGCACATCGCGCCGACGATGACGCTAAACAACCGCTCGGCTACGCGCTGACCCGCCGCTTCGAGTCACCCTACACGGGAACCAGGGTTGGCCCTATGGTCGCGACCGACGATCACATCGCGGCGACGCTCGTCCTGGCGGCGATCCGCGCTGAAACCCAGCGCTCTGCGGACGAGGTAAAAAGCGGCGCCACGTTCTTCAGCGCGGGCGGCGGCGAGATGCCTCATGCGCGCGCTTTCTTCGACAGCATCGGCGCGGAAACCGAAGACGACGACATTGTCATGCGGCTCGATCTCGACAACCGCCCAAACGGCAGCGAGCCTCCCGCCGCGAAGTACGCGGAGAAGGCTCGCCTGTACAGTTGGAGTTCGTCAATGCTGTTCTAGCTGGCCGCTACTCATTCGC
>DASVZC010000051.1:0-15812 GCA_036391835.1 Ktedonobacterales bacterium
GTAGGAGAGATTTCATGGCTTTGCGCCTGCGATGGCAAGGCTGGCTAGTTCTGGTGACTGCGCTAGTGCTGTTTTCCGGCTGCGCGTCTTCGAGCGGAAAGACGACCGTCGAAGGGACGAAAGCGACCACTGGCCCGGTCGCTGTCACCACTGACCTCGCCACCTATCCGGCAGGGCAGGCGATTGGCGTCATCGTCACCAACGGATCTTCGACCAACTACTACGCCCATGATGGCAAATCCGGTTGCAGCCTGGTCCAACTGGAGCGGTATGACGCTGGCTCCCGCAAATGGATAGCTATGGACCCATGCGTGGGCGTGCAGACCGTTCAGACGTTGACGATCGCGCCGTCCACAGTCGTTCCTTATACGCTCGCGCCGAACTCGCCCGCTGATCCGAACTCATGGCAGACGGGTCAGTATCGCGTTTCCGTGGAGTACTCCACCTCAGCCGATGGTACTGCGAACGCCCAGGAAGCGCATTCAGCGGCCTTCACGATTCACAACTAGCCTTCGCCCAGCGCGCCTCACGATGCAGAGGAGTCAGCGCACATGAAGAAGCAAACTGGCGATATCACCCTGTTTCTGACGGATTTTCCGTTTCGTTCCCCTGAGGTAGAGCGGCTACGTGGCGCGTTGGGCGACACTGCGTTGCTGACGGTGCGCGGTGAGCAAGCGTTGAGCGAGACATTGGCCGCGCATCCTGAAACTGACGTGATTTGCACCCTCTACCCGCCAGATAACCTCCATGAGTTAGCGCCGAATCTCGCTTGGGTCGCGCTGGCAAGCGCTGGAGCCGATCATGTGCTGCGGCAATCGTGGACACACGCGCCACGCACGCCACGCTTCATCACGACCGCAAGCGGCGTGCATGCCATCCCCATCAGCGAGCATGTCTTCTCTGCGATGCTGCTCTGGGCGCGACAATGGCCGGAGATGCTGAAATTGCAGGCTAGGCGCGCGTGGCCAGATGAGGCGGGCAAGCAGGCGCTAGCGGGACGTGAACTGGCGGGCGCGACACTGCTCGTCGTCGGGTTGGGCGCCATCGGTCGGCGTGTCGCACAGTTGGGGCGAGCATTTGGCATGCGCGTGGTCGCGACCCGTCGCCACGTGGCCGCGAACGCCAGCGATCCCGATGTGGATGTCCTCTTGCAGTTGGATCACCTTGCGGAGGGGCTGGCGCAGGCGGACTACGTGGCGCTGGCAGTTCCCAGCACTCCAGATACGCATCACCTGATCGGCGCGGACCAATTGGCGCAGATGAAGCCGGGCGCGCTGCTCATCAATATCGCGCGCGGCGAGGTAGTGGATGAGCCTGCGCTCATCGCCGCGCTCAAAAGCGGACCAATCGGAGCGGCGGCGCTGGATGTGGCCGAGCAGGAGCCTCTGCCGAGCAATAGCCCGCTCTGGCGCATGCCGAATGTCATGATTTCGCCGCATGTATCGGGAAGGACACCACACTATGGTGAGCGCCTGGCCGATCTGCTGATCGACAATATCGCTCGCTATCGCGCGGGGCAGCCGCTGCGCAACATGGTAGATGTCACGCGCGGCTACTGAGGCATTGGGGAACGGTTTAGGTGGCGGGCGCCGCTGCCTTGCTCGCTTTAACCTGATCCCAGGCGTGGTATGAGCTACGCACGAGCGGGCCGCTCTCGACGTGACGCAGTCCCATTTCTTTGCCAATCTGCGCATATTCGCGGAACTCGGCAGGCGTGGCGTAGCGCTGGATGGGCAAATGCTGCGGCGTTGGGCGCAGATACTGGCCAATCGTCACGATGTCGATGTCGCGCTGTTTGAGGTCAGCGAGCGTGGCGATGACTTCGTCGCGTGTCTCGCCGAGGCCGAGCATGAAGCCCGTCTTGTTCGGCGTCTCGGGGCGCATCTCTTTGGCCCAGGTCAGCACGTCGAGCGAGCGCTCGTAGACGGCCTGCGGGCGTACTTCGCGATAGAGGCGCGGCACCGTCTCGATGTTGTGGTTGAACACACTGGGCTTGGCGTCCATGACGACCTTGAGGGCGTCGCGCGACCCCTTGAAGTCAGAGGTGAGCACCTCGACATCGCACTCTGGATTGAGCCGGCGAATCCAGCGAATGGTCGCGGCGACGAGTGTGGCGCCGCCATCGCGCATCTCGTCGCGATTGACCATCGTGACGACGACATGCTTGAGGCCCATCTGCTCGACTGCCTCAGCGACGCGGCGCGGCTCTTCCCAGTCCACCGCCATTGGGCGGCCCGTCGCCACGGCGCAGAAGCCACAACTGCGCGTGCAGATGCTGCCAAGGATCATGAAGGTGGCTGTGCGATGGGTCCAGCATTCACCCATGTTGGGGCAGCGCGCTTCCTCGCAGACGGTATGCAGCGCTTTGCTGCGCATCAACGTCTTGAGATCATCGTAATTCTTGCCTACGGGCAAGCGCACGCGCAGCCAATCGGGGCGCGGCCCCGGCGACGTTGTCTCCGGCGTGACAGCCATGATAGATTCCCTCATGCTCGCTGGATGTATAGTGCGCGACCATCCGCAGCGTCGCGGGTGGTCTGTGGTCTTCGCAGCGCTTCTCACGCGGCGCGAACAGTATACGCATTGTAGCAGCGCAGGCCAGCGCGCCGCAACACACGCTCCGTTGACAGAGCGAGCGGCGTATGCCATACTCGCCCGAGCCTTCCCACCAGCGACCAGGATGCGCGCCAGAGCGGGAGACGTACGTAATGCGAAACTACACCACCTTCTTCGGCCAACTCCACGATGAACTCACCTTAAGGCGTCAGCGCGGCCAGAAGATAAGACATAGGCTGTTCACTGGCTACAGATACATCGTTTGGCTTATCTTGCTGATCGTTTCGCTTATCTCACTTTGGAACACGTGGCCGACCATCATTACTGGGCTACCAGACCACTATGGGCAATGGCCTCTGACTACCTTTTTGTTTGTGGTTGCCTATTCAATGCCGCGTGGTATGGGTTCAATTTACTTAACAATGTTCCGGGTATTGACGCCTTCGGTCGCTAATTCCACCCTTTCGGCTCTGCGTGGCGCGATTCTCGCGCGCGATGCAGAGGTTGCCCCTCTCGTGGATGTCGCCATAAGTGATGCATTCGTGGGAGACGCCGCCAGAGAAGACAACCCGCAGCGAATCGAAACGCTGGCCCCATTGGCGCACCCATTGGGTGCGTTTGGCTTACCCGGTTTCGTCTATCTGCTCGGTGTACTGGTCGGTTGCACGATCATCTGGTTCGCCGCGTACTTCGGCAAGGGTGGTAATCCCAATACGGGGCCGTATTGGGAGCAACTCGGCACGCTTGTCACGGCTCCAGTAATCATCGGCTCGATTGGCCTGCTCATCGTCACTGGAACAGGGAGCGCCTGGCTCTGGAGACGCAGAGAACGTCGTGGACTTGTCGTACAGGTCGATGCTCTTGGCGTGATAGCGCAGACGCGCGGGCGTCAACCAACGTCTCAGCGGCTTGAATGGGCCGATGTGCGCGGATTCGCGCTCATGAGGTTCCGCGATGATATATCGCAGATACACACGACCTACCTCATCTGTACCGCCGACCGAGATCTCCTATGGGATATGCCGCCTGTCGTTCGCTATGGCAAGCCAGCAGCTATCGCGCGACGCCAGGCGGAATGTGACGCAGCACGCCGCCTGGCGCAGATTGTGGAACAGCGTACTGGACTTCAGGCGCTCGACATGTCGGACATCATGCATGTCATACAGATGACGGCATCCGATGGCAGTGCATCCGGTGGAACTAGCTTCTTTGATGTGGCATTGTCCATAGCGCGGGCGGCAGGCGATGAAGAAGCGGCGAGGGCAATCTGGCAAGGAATTCATCCGGGTGAAGGCGACGCTCCTGCAAGCGAAGTGTCGAAGACCAAGAGCGCTGGACTGTACATGTCGTTCACCCCAGAGCAGCGTGCGGATATCGTGCGCTACGCACGTGCGCTGCTACCCCACTATCCCAAGCCAGAAGAACCAATCGCGCCTGTTACCGAACAGCGCCGCGCGGAGCGCGGCCACATCATGAAATGGCAGGAACGTGTCGTTTTTTCGCTAGGCATCTTCTACCTTGTCGCGTTCGGGCTCAACTATGCCTCAACGAATTGGTATGCTCCTGCTATGCTACGCGCCTTGCCAACTCAGACCGTCGCGCAAACACCGTTGTACGATACGGCGTTCAATGGTCCTCAGGCGGGCTGGCCTACGCGAGCCGCTTCTTCTGCGGATACGCGCTCTGTTCGCTTCACGTCGAGTGGCTACGAGCTGTCAGCTACCGACCCGAATCAAACCAACGCCGTCCGGTTGCCGCTTTCGACGCCCAGCGATAGCGCGGTCGAGATGACGATCAGGTTGACGAGCGCGCAGTCCAATGCGGGCGCCGCTGGCGGTGGACTGCTGCTCAACGTTAGCCCGGATGGTTCTCGCGCGCTGGGATTTATCATCAATCAGTATGGCAGCGTCACCCTAAACACCTGCCACGATATGAACAGCCCACAAGGCGCCTGCGATCGCATGCTCTTCGATAGTTATTCCCAGAGTCCTCACCCATACGACGGAGCCGCCAACACACTTCTCACCATTCATCGCGGCCAGACGTATTTCTTCTACCTCAACGACGCGCCTGTCTTCGTCTACCGTGACACCATCGGCGAGGCTGGCACCTCCGGTTACGTGGGCGCCTTTCTCGACCAGGGCGGCGGCAAAGCCGAAATCACGCAACTGACCATCTATCCGGCGCCCGCCACGCTACCCTTCTGGGCGCGATAGCTATCTCGACATATACTATGCTGACGTAGACAGTCGTTTGAGCGAGAGGGTACGAGCGTGGCGCAACTGGATGAGATTATCGCCGAGGAGATTCGGCGCGATGGGTCAATGACCTTCGCGCGCTTCATGGACCTCGCGCTCTACCATCCCCAGTTGGGTTACTACTCGGGTGGCGGGTCTGGTCGCGAGCCGGTTGGTTGGGCGGGCGACTTCTTCACCAGCGGCGATGTCAGTCCGTTGTGGGGCTGGGCGCTCGCCAAGCAACTGCATCAGATGTGGCAGTCGCTCGGCAGTCCCGCGCGCTTCGATGTGATCGAGCCGGGAGCAGGCCGTGGGCTGCTGGCGGCGTCCGTCTGGCGCTATGCGCTCGCGCTGGATGAGCGCTGGGCGACTGCCTTGCGCTACACGCTGGTGGACCGCGCCGCGCCGGACGCGCCTCTACGGGCAGCGCGTGAGGCGCGACTCGCCGCCGAGTTGGCCGCTATCCCCGCGCCACAGGGCGCCGTGCGCTGGGCGCCGGCCCTCGACCAGGCGACCAGTGATGGGCCGGTCACTGGCTGCGTCATCTCGAATGAACTGCTCGACGCGCTGCCAGTCCATCGCATCGAGGCGCGCGGTGGCGCGTTGCTGGAGGTCTACGTGGCGTTGGAGCCGGAGAGCGGGCGACTGGTCGAAACGCTGGCGGAGCCATCATCGGAGCGCGTCGCGAACTATCTGGACGACTACCGTATCCCCTGGCGCGAGTATCCAGACGGCTGGCGGGCGGAGGTCTGCCCGGCGGCGGAGGACTGGACGCGTGAGGTGGCGGGAAAACTTGGCGCTGGCTTCATGCTCACGCTCGACTATGGCGCCAGTGCGCGTCGCCTCTACACGCGTGACCGGCGACGCGGCACGCTGATGGCCTATACGCGTCACCGACTGAGCGAGCGACCGCTCGCCACTCCCGGCCAGCAAGATCTGACGGCGCACGTCAACTTCTCAGCCGTCGCGAAGGTTGGAGCCGCGGAAGGGCTGAGTGTCGTCCGCTATACCTCGCAGGCGGCGTTGTTGTCCGGGTTGGGCATTCGTGAACAAGCAGAGACGTCGGCCGCGCGGCTGTATCCTTACGCAGAAATCGAACGCCACACTGATCGCGGGCAAGCCGACATGCTACGCCGCTCGGCATTACGTAATGCTGTGACGACGCTGCTCAATCCGCATGGATTAGGTGGATTTCGCGCCCTCACCCAGGGTCGCGGATTGGCGAGTACTCTGCGTATAAGCTCATCAGGAGCGAGGTGAACAATCCCGCTTTTCGCAACGTATAATTCATGAACATAGGCGGGACCATGGCGATACCCCTGCTACGCGATTCTGGAGGAGCAATGCTCGACCCCAATGGTCTAACACTCGGCCAATACAAAGTCCTGAATATGATTGGTCAGGGCGGTATGGCCCGGGTCTATCAGGGATACCAGGCGACCCTTGAGCGAGATGTCGCGCTCAAGCTCATCCCCGCGCGTGTCGAGCAGCCATCCGACAATGTCTTTCTGGAGCGATTCGGCGCTGAAGCCAAGACCGTCGCCAAGCTCGCCCATCCGTATATCGTGCCGATCTATGACTTCGGCGTGGACCACGACCTCGCCTATCTGGTGATGGAATTCATCACCGGCGGATCGGTACGTGACCATCTGGTGCGCGCGGAACAGTTGGGCCAGCGCCTGAGCATGGCCTGGTCACTCCTCATTTTGGAACAGGCGGCGCAGGCGCTCGACTTCGCGCACCAGAGCGGCGTCATTCATCGAGACGTGAAACCGGCCAACATGCTGCTGCGCAATCCGCAACTGCTGCTGCTTTCTGACTTCGGCGTCGCGAAGATTCTGCAAGATCGCACACCGCGGCAAGGTGAACCGCGTGTCGTGGGCACGCCGCAATACATGGCGCCTGAGCAGTGTCGTGGTGAACATGGGCTCGATGGCCGCTGCGATATCTATTCGCTCGGCGTTGTGCTCTACCAGTGCGCCACCGGGCGGCTGCCCTTCTACGCCGACTCGCCAGACGAAGTGATGCTCAAGCACATACGCGAGGAGCCGCCGAGACCCAGCGCGGTCGCCACGCTGATTGCTCCGTCGGTCGAGCACATCATTTTGCGGGCGATGGCGAAAGACCCGGCCCAACGCTACCAGCGCGCAGGCGATATGGCGGCAGAGATGCACGCGGCGCGGCTGGAAATGGAGCAGGCGCAGAACGGCGCTAACCCCGCTCAGCGTGCGCCAACCACCGCGCCCGTGACGCTCGCCGTGCCATCGGTGGTATCGGGTCCACATGCGCCAAACTCCGCGCCGCCTGCGAGCCCTGTTCCCCTCGGACGACCGGGCGCGCCCGGAGTCTGCTTCCGCTGTGGATCGGTGAACAATCCAGGGAATCGCCACTGCGTTGTCTGCGGGTATGACATGGCCGCGCACCGCATCGATAGCGATCGTTTCATCGCGTCGTCTGGCCGCCCACTACGCTGCCGCCTCGTCTTCCGCACAGGGCCATTTGCGCGACTGGCCTTCACGCTGCATCAGGATGTGACCACGATCGGGCGCGGCCTCGGCAACGATGTGCTGCTCCAGGATGAGACGGTATCGCGGCAACACGCGCGCATGACGTTTATGGGTGGACAGTGGGTCATCGAAGATATCGACAGTCAGAACGGCGTCTGGATCAACAAAGCCCGCGTGAAGCGTCCGATGGCGCTGGCGCATGGCGACCTCGTGCGCTTTGGTGACGTCGAAGCTGTCTATGAGCTGGTCAGCTAGTCCGAACGCGCGTGTTTGCATCAAATTGCCGCGCTGATCGCCTGAGTCTTGACACATGAACGTTTGGCGCGCTACTGTGTGAGTGATCACTCACTCACTATACGGGAGACCGATGTGGGTAAGGGCAGCAACACACGCGAACTGTTGATAGACGCAACGGAGCGAATCATCCGGGAGCAAGGGATTATGGCCGTGACGACCAAGGACATCGCGCGGGAAGCCGGTTTTGCTGAGGCTACGCTCTACCGGCACTTCCAGGATAAGTCTGATCTCCTGCTCGCCGTGATGAATGAACGCATCTCGGGCAAGTTCCTGCAGGTCATCCGCGAGTTGCCCAGCCGAGCAGGCAAGGGCGAGGTCGCGGCGATACTGGAGGAGTTGGCGCGTGTCGAGATATCCCACTTCGTTCGTGTGATGCCGCTGAACGTCGCCTTGTCCTCGGATCCGCACCTCCAGGCTCGGCACAATGCGCAACTGCGCGAGCTTGGCGGTGGGCCAGAAGCGTCGCTCAAGAGTGTGATGGCCTACATCGAGGCGGAGCAACGACTGGGACGCATCCGACGAGATGCCAACCCCGCCGCCGTCTCCACGCTGTTCAACAGCACGTGTTTCAACTACGCTCGGTTGCGCCACGTCGCGGGAGACGATGCGGTGGCGCTCTCAGAGGCTGAATTTCCGCACGAAATCGTGCGAACACTGCTCGAAGGTCTGACGCCTCAGTCAGCCACCTAGCGACGACGCGCTAGATTGTCCGACCGCGCGTCGCCCCATCTTACCTACACATGCACACGATGGAGAAATACCATGGCGATCTATAACTATGCCCTTTTTCTGCACATCGTCGGCGCGCTGACACTCGGCGTCGCCAATGCTGTAGCACTACTGGTGTTTAGCGGTATCCGTAGCGCAAACGCCACTGCGGAGATGCGCTTCTGGGGCAGTCTGGCGCGGCGCACGCGATCATTGACTACCATCTCGGCGATCGTGCTCCTGCTGTCTGGCGGCTACATGGCGTTCGTCTCGTGGGGTTGGGCAACTCCGTGGATTGACATCTCGCTCGCCTTGATGGTCGCTATGGCAGCGCTTGGCGCTCGCCTCATCGGCCCACGCTTTGGCAAGGTGGGCGCGGCCATTGCCCAGGCTGGCGACGGCTTGGTGACGCCCGAGCTACGGCGCCTACGTGACGACCAGACGCTGTGGATTGGTGTAAGCGTATCGGCTGCGCTCTACCTGAGCATCATCTTCCTGATGTCGGTGAAGCCTGCGTTGCTGCCCTCGTTGTTGACCGTGCTCGTCGCGCTTGTCCTTGCCGTAGTGGTGGCGCTCACTCTGCGCGCACGTATGGCAGGCGAGCGTGGGGTAACGCATACGCCTACGCCCGCCAGCGTCTCTCGCTAGCGCGAGGGCAAAAGAAACCTCCTGTGTGCAATCGACACAGGAGGTTTCTGGCTACGCACTAGTTCAGATGACGCGCGGTGGTGTCATCTGGGCCCGTCGGACTGCTACGGCGCGACTTTGATCATGCCCACAGCGCCAATCGAGGCGTCCATAAATGAATGGGTTACGAAGGGGTACGAGCCCGCGTCAGGGATGGTCAGTTCGGCGATCGCGCCGCCACCGGGCGGAATGGTCAGTGTTTGATTGCCTACATCGTGATTCGCGGGATTGCCATCTACATAGGTATCGCTGAAGATGGCTCCGATCACATGGAAGGCCGAGAAGTGCGTCGGGCCTGCGTTGACGACGAAGAGCCGGATGCGCTCGCCTGGCTTGGCAGTCAGTGGCGATTGCGTGTACTGGCTGGCGTAGCCGTTGAATGTTACATAGTCGGGCATGCCGGTCATCATCTTGGCGCTGTCCAGCGAATAGTCGCCATCTGCGCCGCGCTTGATGTAGAACTCACTTTGCACCAGCACATATTCCTGCGCGGGCGTCGCCCAGCCATTGGCAGGGTCCACGATGATCGCGCCGTACATGCCGTTGGCCATGTGCTCCATCACCGGAGGCGTGCCGCAGTGGTACAGGAAGACGCCAGGATAGTTCGCTGTCCAGTCGAAGGTGAGGCTCTTTCCCGGTGCGACTGGCTGGTAGTTGACGTTCCAGGCCGTCTGCGCCGCGTGGAAGTCGATCGAGTGCGACATGGCGCTATCGTTGGTGAGGGTGAAGTGAACGGTTTGCCCTTGCCGCACACGGACGACCGGCCCTGGAACTGTGCCGTTGAATGCCCAGGCGTGATATGCGATGCCTGATACGATCGAGACGACCGTATCCTTCACGGTGAGGTTGACGTTGACGACCGAGCCAGTAGGCGAGGCGGGCGCCTGCGGATCATAGAGCGTGTGCGCGGGCGCGTTTGGCGATGGAAGATTGCTCGATGCGGTTTGCTGGGTAGTCGTGGTCGTGCCTGGCGTCACATTGTGCAGCCCAAACCAGCCGTATGTTGACGCCAACGGCAGCATGATGAGCACGACGGCCAGTGCGACCGCAAGCTGGATGAAGGATGTTCGCACAATCTGCGGAACACCGCGCCACATCTCCCCTAGCGTCCCGGTTGACGGCGGCAGGACGACATCTCGTTCGCTGGCCGTGACGACCGGCTTGTGATTGGTTGCTTTCGTTGGCTGTGACTCTACTTGACGGGGTGGTTCTTTCACGGCCGTCGATGCGGCCGGCGCTTCCTGATCGACGTGCGGAGCGCTCATCTCTCGACCCTCCTGGAGGCATGGGTCGCGCCCATGTCACTCGACTACGCTTGTTGCGGTAATCGCTATGGCAAGAGTAGCCCGGCGCCCCCAGTGGCGAGTAGTGAGAAAAGTCGCACTCAACGTGTCTTAGGGGCATTTGTGATGACACTGTGAGCGGATAAGCGTGTCGAGGGCGCAAAAAGACCTCCCGGGTCCGATCGGTCTTGAAGCAGTCGATCGTACCTCGGGAGGTATGGTTCAGCCGGACACGATGCGTTAGCGCGAGGCGGACGCTTCAGCGCTGGCGCCCGTCGTCTCGTTCATGTGACCCCAGGCGGAAGCGTCCTCCGCCGTGTTGGGGTCGAGTTCGCCCTGCGCTTCCAGCCAGCGCTCGGCGTCGATCGCTGCGCGGCATCCTTCGCCCGCTGCTGTGACTGCCTGCCGGTAGCGCGAGTCGGCCACGTCACCCGCCAGGAAGACGCCGGGGATGTTCGTCATCGTATGCTCGCCCGGCTTCAGGTAGCCGACAGCGTCCATATCCAACACGCCCTTGAAGAGTTCAGTGTTGGGCTGGTGTCCGATGGCGACGAAGAAGCCCTGCACCGGCAGTGTTTCAGTCGCGCCAGTTACTGTATCGCGCAGCGCCAGACCCTCGACCGCGTTCTCGCCCAAAATATCGTCTACCGCTGTGTTGTAGTGGATGACAATCTTCGGGTTCGTCTCAGCGCGATGGACCATGATCTTGCTCGCGCGGAAGCTATCGCGGCGATGCAGCAAATGCACCTTCGAGGCATAGCGCGTCAGGAAGAGCGCTTCTTCCATCGCGGTATCGCCTCCGCCGACCACAGCAATCTCTTTCTCGCGGAAGAAGAAGCCATCACAGGTGGCGCAGCCGCTGACACCGCGGCCCTGCAAGCGCTGCTCGTTCGGCAGGCCCAGCCACTTCGCGCTGGCGCCCGTCGCTACGATGACGGCATGTCCCTGATACTGCTTCTTATAGGTTTCCACACTGAATGGGCGCTTTGAGAAGTCGACCTTCGTTACATCCTGTGGAACCATTTCAGCGCCAAAACGACGCGCCTGTTTCTCGAATTTATCCATCAGAGCAGGGCCAATCACGGCGTCTTCGAAGCCGGGATAATTCTCGACGTCGCTGGTGATCATCAACTGACCGCCAATCTGCTCACCCTGCAACACGAGCGTGCGCAGATTCGCCCGCGCCGCATAAATCGCGGCGGTATAGCCGGCAGGCCCAGAGCCAATGATCAGCACATCGTACACCGTCGGAGACTCAGAACCGTTGATCTTTTCGCTCTCGTTTGCCATTCTCTATCAGCCCTTCTCGACATGCGAGCGTCCATTGCGCACTCGCGCTGCCCGATCGCCAATCTGTACGAGCGCGCTCATGTCACGCTCTTCGCTCTGTCTGATGATAGCGCATCCAGAAGAGTGTTCGTATTCGTAGTATACCATACCCCCCTATGGTATAATCAAGTGACTTGACCAGCGGCTGTTTTGATCGGTACACTTCATAGCATCATCGCGCTCAGCGCCGAGCACATATACTGCATGCTTCGTATTTCGCAGCGAGCCAGGCGGAATTACGAAGCGCTTTACGCACGGGCGCGTCTGGGCGCCAGGGGTCACCTCGGGAGGCGAGCATGGCACTACAATTGAACCCGTTGTATCTCGTGATTGCTGCCGCCGCCTCGTTGTTGGTCTATCACCTCGTCTATCGCCTGTGGCCCATATTGCGCGATCCGTCCCTCATTTGCTGGGGTGTTGGTCTGCTTGGCGTCACGACCGTCGCGCTGCGCAAACCGCGTCTCTCCCAGTCGGTCGGGCAGTTCCTCTATTCCGCACTGGCGATGGGAAGCGTCATCTATTTTGCGCTGTTCGTTACGCGGCCCGGCCCGATTAGCGGACTGCCGCATAGCGGCTCCGCGATATTGCTCGCAGTCGTCGTGCCCGTCGCGCTTGTGACGCTGTTGACACTGCTGGCGCAGGCGCGCGGGCGACGCTATGCCCTCTGGGGTGAAGCGCATGTGATGAGCGCTGTGCAGCGTGCGGCGACGCTTGGTGTGGTCCTCTTCTTCACGCCGCTAGGCCGCACGTTCCTGCATGAACGCTTTAATGCGACGCCGAGCGAGTTCATCCAGACGATTCGCTCCTGAGTAATCGCTGACTGTCTATCGTTGCCGACGAGGAGCCTGCTATGGCTGATGGCGCTGAGGCCGATTGCATCTTTTGCCGCATTGTCGCTGGCGAAATTCCCAGCACGAAGGTCTATGACGACGAGCAGGTCTACGCCTTCCGCGACCTCAACCCTGGCGCGCCCACCCATGTGCTCATCGTGCCGAAACGACATGTGCGCGACATCGCGGACCCTGCGGCAGAGGATGGCGCGACCCTGGTGGCGATCACGCATGCCGCGAATGAGGTCGCGCGCCAGGAAGGTATCGATAAGAGTGGCTATCGGCTCGTGTGGAACGTCGGCCCAGACGCCGGACAGTCGGTCTTTCACCTGCACCTGCACCTGCTCGGTGGCCGCGAAATGGCGTGGCCTCCAGGGTAGCGCGGCGCCGATTTGGGGTCACCCCAAAGATTCGATGCTGAGGGCGCTCAATTCGAGCCACTGCGGCTCGCAGTCGAGCGCACCGAAGCGCAACTCTCCGCGCGGGGTAGCGACGGCGTACTGATTGTCTATCCACGCGACGAAGCCAAGTGGGCCACCTGGTGGGTCGAGCACGGCCAGTATCTCACGACCGTCCACCAGAAATCGCACACGTTGCGGCAGCCACTCGATCTCATACTCGCGCCACTGGCGCAGGTCGGCGGTTGTCGCATCGAGTGGCGTCTCCACCGCGCCGGTCATGCGCTCCATCCAGCGCGCAGCCGAGTGAACGTCACCGCTGAGACGCGCCCACAGCGCGGAAATCGCGAGTGGAGGCGCCGCCATCAGTGCGCCCGGTCGCCGCGCGTGCACGACTTGTGCCTTCCACCCGTACGGCTGGCCATCGGCAGTCAGCGCCATGCGCGAGGGTTGCGAGGCGGCGAAGAACCACAGCGCGTCGGGCAAGCGCAAGCCTCCGCCCGCCAGCGTGAACGGCGCGTTCCAGAAGCCGAATCCTGCCGTGCCACGCAGCCACTTTTGCTCACCCTTTGTCGAGTCACTGCCGAAGGGCTGGGCGGGATGTGAGGCGCGAGCGCGGACGCGTAGTCGCAGCGGAGGCCGCCAAGGATACTGGCTCGCACGCTTGCCCGAATAGTCATCGATCTGCGCGTTGCTGTAGCGCCTGGCCGAGGCGCTCGGCAGCTCCAGTCGCAGCGCGCCATCGGCAGTGTCTAGTCGACCGGAGCCGGCGAGCGTCTGAATCCAGTGCGCGCTCAGGCCAGATGTGAAGAGTTCCTCGATGCGCGGCGGGTGATGCGCCATAGCTGCTCCTTCGGGCGATGATCGGTATGTGTCACTGGCCGCCAGTTGGAATGTTCGTTATCATCTCCGAGTGGGCTGGGGCGCCGCACAACGGCTCACGAGTGCAGTATACTGGGCTGACGGCGCCAATGTGCGCTATTGGCGGGATTGAATTGCAAACCACAGGGATACAGGAACATCGGCATGCGACTGCGAAACATCTCTCGTGTCATCGTGATTGCGCTGGTCGTTGTTGTGAGCGCCGTCGCATTGCTCCATGAGCGATTCGCGCAGAGCGCCGCTCCTACGCTCGTCGGCGGCGATGTCTTGAATGCGGCCACGCCGTCGTTTCGCCTGCACGACCAGAGCGGCGCACTTGTTGACATGAAGTCCCTGCGTGGCCACCCCGTCGTCGTGACCTTCCTCGATATGACCTGCACGCAGGAGTGCCCGCTGCAGGCGCATATGCTCCAGCAGGCAGGGAACTTTCTCGGCGCAAAGCAGGCGAATCAGGTGGACTGGCTCGTCGTCAGCGTCAACCCGAACAATACGCCTGCCGACGCGAATGCCTTCATGCAGAAGAACAACGTAAAACTCCCGATCAAGGTGCTGCTCGGCTCGCAGGCCGAACTCAAGCCCGTCTGGGCTTCCTATTACATCGATGTGCAACCTACACCGACCGATGTGAATCACACCGTCGCGCTGTTTCTCATTGACAAGTCTGGACGCGAGCGCATGGTGTTCCTTGGGAGTTTTGACCCGAAGGCAGTGAGTACCGACCTCGCGACCCTGCTGAAGCAGTAACCAGATCGCGAGCAGCGACGACAGAACACCCACCAGACGCATTGTCCGGTGGGTATTTTCGATGTCTACGCGTTAGAGCACTTCGGGTGGGCCCGACGGTGGCAGTTGGCCATGGCCGTAGGGGTCGTCGGGGCCGATGATGCGGTTATGGCGATAGGCGCGCCACTGCTCGCGGTCGTAACGCCGCTGATAGCGTCCCCGACGTGACCAGCCAAATATCGGCGGTAGCACGAAGATCAGCCACCACAAATGGCCACCTGAAATGATCATTGCGCCGATGAAAATGACCGCCATGACGAGAAACGGCGACATCTGCGGACCGCCACGATAGCGCACCATCGGGCCGAACTCTGGGCCATAGGGGCGCAGAGGAGGCGGTGGATACGCACCGTAGGCGGGCGTAGGGACCCGTGGCGGCTGAATGCCCTCCAGGAAACTTTCCGCTGCGGCGTCATCACCCGCAGGATCGCTGCCTCGCAAGGTGTTGAGCAGGGTTTGCAGGCGTGAGCGGGTCGCTATTGGATCGAAACTACCAGCGGGACGCAGTTTGCCCAGTTGCTCAATGTAGCGGTCAGTGAGAGCATCGTCCATCTGCGGACCTAGGTCGCGGCTGGCGTGAATCGTCGCCAGGAGCTCCTTTTTCGCTTCGTCTGCATTGTAGCGTGACGTGATTGGCGTCATAGCGATTCGCTCTCCTCTAGCGAACTCCAGCGCTGGTCACATCGCTCGCTCGCGGTGGCGGACTTTGCGCGGCTCCTGATCATTCGTTACAAACTGTAGCGCCGGTTCAGCTTTCTGTCACGGGCGCCCAGGCGACGTCATCGTCCAGATGCCATTCCTACGTATGACAACGCCAACGGGTGGCGCCCACCGGCAAAGACAGGCAAAGACGCGCGCAGCGCCATTGCCGCTTCAGGGGCTGGCTGCTAGACTGTCACGTACAGAACTCATCTTTCCGAGTGGACGGGAGCTCCCATGGGCGTCGAAACTGAAGTGAGCGCGTCGGGCCAGCGGCGGCCTGGACGCAGCAGAATGAGTAGGATTGCGCGCGGCGTCGGCGTTAGCCTGAGTATCATCCTCGCATTGGTCCTCATCCTGGGCGGCGCCAGCGCCTTCTACACGCAGTCCACCCTACCGCAGACCAGCGGCGCACTGACGGTGACCGGCCTGAAGGCAAACGTATCCGTGGCGCGCGATCAGTGGGGCGTTCCACATATCACTGCGCAGACGCAGCACGATGTGTTCTTCGCACAGGGCTACGTCACCGCGCAAGACCGGCTGTTCCAAATGGAATTCAATCGCAGCGTCGCGCAGGGCAAACTCGCCGCGCTCTTTGGGTCGGGTAGCAAGGGCA
>DASVZC010000052.1:0-15127 GCA_036391835.1 Ktedonobacterales bacterium
GCAGCCGAGCATGCGCCAGCCATCGCAGCGCTGCGGGAGCGCTATCCCCAATATCGCGCGATGGCGCTGGAGCAGGCTCCGTTGATCGCGCTGGAACCGCTGACCGCTAGCCAATGGGGGCCAGCGGTGGAGGCGTCTGAAAGCAGCGTGTGGATGCAGCCGGGGCGCGGCCTCGACTTCCTGCCGCTGGCGCGCAATCGCCGCTCGGTGCGCGCATTCCAGCAGCGTCCTGTCGCTCGGGCAGCCATCGAGGAGATGCTGACAGCGGCGACCTGGGCGCCCTCGCCACATGGCCGTCAGCCCTGGCGCTTCGTCGTGCTGACCAAGCCAGAGCCAAAAGCGCGACTCGCTGATGCGATGGGCGACGACTGGCGCGCAACCCTTGCTCAGGATGGGCAGGCCGCCGACATCGTGGAGAAACGGCTGCAAAACTCACGCCAGCGTATCCGCGAGGCGCCGACGCTGATTCTTGCCTGCCTCTATCTCGCCGATCTTGACGTCTACCCCGATCCGCAACGGCAGCGCGCCGAAGAGACGATGGCGATTCAGAGTCTTGGCGCGGCCATCCAGAACATGCTGCTGGCGGCGTACACGCTAGGGCTCGATACCGGCTGGATGTGCGCCCCACTGTTTAGCCCTGACGCCGTGCGCGCCGCGCTTGACCTCGACGCCGCGCTCATCCCACATGCGCTGATTCCTGTAGGCTATGCCGCACGCGACCCCAAGCGTCGACCACATCGTCCGATTGAAGATCTGGTCGTGCGCTTCGACTGACGTGTACCCGCGGTTAGAAGCGCGCCATGATCTGCGTTCTGGCGAGGTCGTGGCAGATGCGGCGGGCTATGCCTGGGCCTTCGTAGATGAAGCTGGTGTAGAGTTGCAGCAGGCTGGCGCCCGCGTCGAACATGCGGCGGGCATCGTCGGCGTTGAAGATGCCTCCACAGCCGATGATGGGGAGCCGTGTACCTGCCCGCGCGTGGAGGCGTGAGACCACTTCGACCGCTCGCGCATGCAATGGACGACCGCTCAATCCGCCGGACTGGTCGCGCAACTCGCGCGGAACCCAGGCGCTGAGTGAGTCGCGTGAGATGGTCGTGTTGACGGCGATCAGCCCGCTTGCGCCGCGCGCCAGGCAGACCTCCACCACTTCATCCAGTGCACGGTTGTCCAGGTCGGGCGCTACTTTGACGAGCAGCGGGCGTGGGCGCGCTCGTCCTTCCGCCACTGCGCGCCGGGCTAGCCGCGCCACCAGCGCGGAGAGCAGCGCATCGAGCCGATCACGCTCCTGCAAGTCGCGTAGGCCGGGTGTGTTGGGCGAACTGATGTTGACCGCGAAATAGTCGCCATAGGGATAGAGCAGTTCGAGCGAGCCGAGATAATCATCGACAGCGTTGTCGAGTGGCGTCACTTTCGATTTGCCCAGGCTCACTCCGATGGGAACGTTTGCCCTGGGCATCGTCGCCAGGCGCGCCGCCACTACTTCCGCGCCCTGGTTATTGAAGCCCATGCGGTTGATGAGCGCATCGTCGCTCAGCACACGAAAGAGACGTGGGCGCGGATTGCCCGGCTGGGCGTAGCGCGTGATGGTGCCGACCTCCAGGAAGCCGAAGCCCAACGCGGCAAGCGCGGGTGTGGCGACGGCGTTCTTGTCGAAGCCAGCCGCCAGACCAATGGGATTGGGGAACCGCAAGCCAAACACGTCGCGTTCGAGCGAGCGCGGTGTGGCGCCGCCTTCGCTCACCTCCGAGGCGATTGCCACGGCGCGTGTCAGCGCGGGCGAGCGTGAGGCTAACGCCAGCCCACCCAGCACCTGCTCGTGGATCGCTTCGGGGTCGCGCCCAGCCACTCCGAAGAAGGCTGGCCGAATGAGGTTGCGGTAGATCATCTCGATACTACGCCTTCGTCGCCGCGAAGTAGTCGGCGACCCGCTGATAGTCCGCTTCAGAGATGCCACCCGTCGCGCGCCAGTAGGCTAGCAGATCGCTGATCTTTACCGCGGCGTGCAACGTATATCCGGCGGCTGCGATAGCTTCTGGGCCACCCTGCTCGCGGTCCACCAGCACCACGACATCCTTCGCCACCAGCCCATTTGCTTCCAGCGTGCGAATCGCTTCGATCTTGCTGTCGGCGTGGGTCACGACATCATCTATGACCAGCACAGTCTCGCCCTGCTCCCAGAATCCGTTGATCGAGCCTCCTGCGCCGTGGGTCTTTGTTTCGCGCGGCGTGATCATTGGGACGCGGGTCAGGTGCGTGAGCACGGCTACCATCGGTGTCGCAGCCATCGGCACATCGGCGTAGCGCGTGAATTGGAGGCCATCGTGTTCGATGAGTTCCTGCAGCACAGCGACCGCAGCGTCGAGCGCATCGGGGTAGGAGCGCAGTACCCGCAGGTCAACGTACATAGGGGAGAGCGGCGCGTCGGGCTGCGTCTCGTGGAGTTTCAGACGGAACGCGCCGAACTTGACAGCGCCTGAACTGAGCAAACCATCGGCGAAGGCCCGCTGTTTCGTGGTCAACCGCTCGCTTGGTGTATCATCAGCCACGGGTTATCTCCTTTTTGCGTTATTTGCGCAGGTCGTTGATGGCATTCATCACCCGCTCGGCCTCGCGACGCCCCGCTTCGGCGAAGTCGGCGCCGTTGGAGGCATAGAGCACGCTGCGTGACAGGCTGATGATCAGTCCGTCCCCGCTCGAATCACGTCCGTGCTGTACGACTCCCGCGAGGTCGCCGCCCTGCGCACCGATCCCCGGCACGAGAATCGGCATGTCGCTGACGATCTCACGCACAGCCCGCAATTCCTCAGGATACGTCGCACCGACGACCAAACCACAGTTCCCCCGCGTATTCCAGGTGGTCGCCACCGCGTGCGCCACGTGCTGGTAGAGCGGCCTCGCAGTGCCACTCGCGTCGGTTGTCGTGAGGTCCTGAAGCTCACCCGCGCCCGGGTTGGAGGTGCGACAGAGGATGAGCGCACCACGGTCAGCGCGCTCCAGGAAGGGATCAATCGCCTCGCGCCCGAGATATGGATGCAGCGTGACGGCGTCGGCCTGCATCGCATCGAAGGCTGCGCGCGCGTAGGCTGCGCTGGTGCTGCCGATGTCGCTGCGCTTGGCGTCGAGGATGACGGGAATGTCGGGGTAGCGTCCGCGAATGTAGGTGATGAGCCGCTGGAGGGCGCGCATCCCGGCGGGGCCATACTGTTCGAAGAACGCGCTATTGGGCTTGAAGGCGCAGACGACCTCAGCGGTGGCGTCCACGATGGCCTGGGTGAACTCGATCAGCGCGCCCTCGACGTCGTTTCCCTGGTCGTCCGCGCTGAGGCTCAGCAGTCCCGTGCGTCCGCCGCGCGCCACCTGTGGGATGCGCTCTAGCTCGGGGTCGAGGCCCACACATACGAGCGAGCCGGAGGTTTGCCAACGCTTGCGCAGGGCGTCTACGAAACTGGTGGTACGAGCCGTAGACGGCTGAGCGGAGGTAGATGGCTGAGATGGTGGCGTCACCAAGCGATCCCTTCTCTGGCGCGCGTGTCGCGCTGGCGCCGCTGGCCAGGCGGACGTCGCAGGGCCGCAAGGTATTGTATCAGAATTGCCGTAGTGTGCGCATGATCCCACTATGTGGGGCCATGCCGGTGATCTTTTGCTTCATATTGTATAGTAATGGGAGAAGTAGCGATATTCGGCGCGTGAGTGGCGCAAGAGCGATACGCAAGTACGAGGGAATCCGATCCATGAATCTAGAAATCTGGTCTGATGTTGTTTGCCCGTGGTGCTATATCGGCAAGCGCCGGGTGGAGCAGGCGCTCGAACAGTTCCCACACCGCGACGAAGTCAATATCGTCTGGCGCAGCTTTGAACTCGACCCAACCGCGTCGGAACAGACGGCTGAGCCGCTCGATGAGATGCTGGCGCGTAAATATCAGACCACCCTGCAGCAGGCGGCGCAGATGAATGCGCGCGTCAGTGGGATCGCTGGCGAAGTTGGACTCGACTATCATCTCGACAAGGCGAAGCCGAGCAACACGTTCAAGGCGCACCGACTGCTGCATCTTGCCAAGGAGAAAGGCATCCAGGCGCAGGTCGAGGAGCGTCTGATGCGGGCATACTTCACTGAGGGCGAACCCATCGGCGACAGTGAGGCGCTCGTGCGCATCGCCGCTGAGGTTGGTCTGGACGCGGAGGAGGCGCGGGCCACACTCGCGAGCGACGCCTACGCCGACGATGTGCGGGCAGACGAGGCGCGCGCGGCGGAGTTTGGCATCTCGGGCGTGCCATTCGTGGCGATCGATGAACGCTATGGCGTCTCAGGCGCGCAGCCAACCGAAGTCTTCCTCAAAGCGCTCCAGACCGCATGGAACGCGGCTCATCCACTGACGATGGTCAGCGCGACGCCCACTGAAGCTGGTCAGGCGCCCGCCGAGGCATCCGGCGCTTGTGAAGGTGATAGCTGCGAGATTTGACCTCGACTGCGATGATGCGAGACGCGCCGCACCTGAGACTTCATCAGGCGCGGCGCTTCGTTGTGTGCGGCGGCGCTAGTTATGCGTTTGGCCCCGCGCGTCGCGGCTCCACGCGAGGTAGCGCCGCCACCTGCGCTTCGTCGTCATCTGCGCCGACCCGGTTGAATCGCTCGAATCCGCATTTCACGCACCGATGGACGAGCACTTCTTCGCCGTTGGGGCGCTCGAAAACGCCGATGGGCTCCATAAGCCCTTTGCAGGCGCTGCCGCGGTCGCCTGAGCGCTCGGCGTCCACATGGCGTGAATAGAGGCAGAATGGGCAGTGATTGCGGTTGTGCCCGCCACTGGGAAGTGGCCCGACATAGCGCTGGCAGTGACCGCAGGTGAAGGCGTCACTCTGCGGTTGTGGCGTGGCGTCGCGCTGGTGATCCTGCCGGTCGCGGAAACGATTTCTGTCAGACGTGTAGCGATCACTGTCGTCGCGACGCCGAGGGTTGGGGTCGCCTGGGCGGCTCCGTCGTGCCATACCTGGCTCCTCCGTTGCTGATGAGTTGGCGCCGTAGCCGCGTAAATGGTCTGATACGATGCGCTTTGTCGCATCGTATCGCCAGTAGTGAGCGGCGTCAAGACGAATGTCCGGCGCTGGCTCTAGGCCGACGCGTGCGGTATAATGCGAAATTGGGAGCGTTAGTATCGGCCATTGGGGGATGATGGCGTCATCGCAGCGAATGCCGCGCCAATCCGCGCTCACGATACACTGACGAGCGGCCAGCGCGACGCGCTGAGACGACGGAAAGGTAAGGGCTAGTGAACGCATACGAACAACTAGTAGCGATCCGAGAGCGACTCGAACTCAACGGCGCCAATGAGAAGAGCGTCGCTTTGGTAGAAAAGTTCATTGCGCGAGCCGAGCCAGAGCGGGACAGTGATATGTCCGTCACCCAGGTAATGATGATTCGTCATTTGCTTAGACAGAAGGAAGCGCTCGATACCCACGCGATCTACGATGACCTGCAGGAACTCATGAGCGAGATCGAGGCGCGTCGCACGGCGCGCAACGAAGACACAGCCCGCAACGCCTGGGAAGAAGAAAAGCAGCCACGCCCCAAGAGCTATTACAAATCGCTGAAGTCGCGCGACGGGCAGACGCGCCAGTAGTTTGCTCCTACCCAGCGCGTGTCATATCGTTAGCGTTTCCTGAGAATGCCGCCGTGAGTTGATATGGCTCGCGGCGGCGTTTCGTCTTTCGGCGCCACCCGCGCCCATCGCGTAGCGTACACTATATGAGACGAGTTCACATCGGTCGCCTGTTTCAGTGGCGCGCGTGAACTCTGGGCTGGATGACCGCCCACGCCGTCGCGAATTGGCGGCGTGAGACGCTCTAGGGAGCAAACAAACTATGAACCGCGGCAGCCGTCCATCGTGGTATAAGCCCGACGTTGGATTGTCCATGCGTATGGCCATAACGATCTTTCTGCTGGGCGCCGTGTATGTGGCGTTCGGTGTCGTGCTGTATTATTTGCGGGTTCCACTCGTATTTCTGATCGTGGTGGCGGGCGCGATAGCCTTTGCCCAGTTCTTCTTCGCGGACAAGATCGCGCTCGTCGCGATGGGCGCGCGCGAGGTGGATGAGGCGCAGGCGCCGCAACTGCATGAGATGGTGGCGCGACTGGCGGCGCAGGCCAACCTGCCGAAACCACGCATTGCCATTGTCAATTCCACTGTGCCGAACGCTTTCGCCACTGGCCGCAGCAAGAACAACGCGGTGGTCGCCGTTACCACGGGCATCCTGAATCGCCTGTCGCCACAGGAGTTGGAAGCGGTGCTGGCGCATGAGTTGACCCACATCATCAACCGCGACATGATGGTGATGACCATCGCGGCGTTTTTCTCGATGGTCGCGGGGCTGTTGGTGCGCAACCTGATGTACGCTGGCATGTTCGGCGGCTTTGGTGGGCGGCGCAGTCGTGATGACAACGGCGGCGCAGTCATCCTGCTCATCTTCCTTGCCTCGATCGTCGTGTATGCCATCAGCTTCGTGCTGATTCGCGCGCTGTCGCGGTATCGTGAGTTGGCCGCCGACCGTGGCTCTGCGCTCATCACTGGCGCGCCATCGCATCTCGCTTCGGCGTTGATGCACATCAGCACCGATATGCAGCGCATTCCCGACAGGGATATCCGTGAGGCGTCAGCCGTCAACGCGCTATGGATTGTGCCTGCGCTGAAGGGCGATAGCCTGATGTCATTCCTGTCAACGCATCCTTCGACTGAGGAGCGTGTGCGACGTCTGGAGCAGATGCAGGCGACGATGGAGCAAAGCCAGCGCTTCTAACGAATGAGCATTCAAGTCGATGTTAAGCCCGACGCATCACGTGCGCCGGGCTATGTGTTCCAGGAGCGCCAGCGAGTGCGCGTGGCGAAGGAGGCGAGCGTCATGGGATTTTTCGACGCGCTATTTGGTCGTCAGAAACCGACCCAGGCTGGCCCAGATAAGATATTCGCCATGTCCACAGCCCAGATCACGCTGCAGACCGAGAATGACCTGACGCCCACGGGCTCGGCGGCCATCTGCTTCAAGGGCATCGAATCAGGGCCGTTCGCCGCGATTCAAAATGAGTTGCAGCAACTGCTCCAGCTTGCCAGCCGCCAGGATAACCTGACGCTCACGCCGAGTGTGGATGAGCTTGGATATCGCTGGTTTAGTTTTGGCAGCAGCGATTTTCAGGCGCTCGTGACCGCTCTGCACATGGCAAGCTCCACGCTGCTCGATCGTGGATACGGCAGTCAGCTTGTGTTTGCGCTCTTCCCGTTCAAATCCAGCGATGGCCGCGAGATGTATTGGGTCTACAACTACAAGCGCAGCGCGTTCTATCCGTTTGTTCCGTTACGCAGCGCGAAAGATCCTGCCCGCGCCCGCGACAACGCCGCCGAACTCCGACTGGCGACCGCGCTGGGTAAAGAGATGCCCATCGAACAAGACACCGGATTCTGGTTCGCAGTCTGGAATCCGCCACTGTAGCCTCCCGCGCTCATCTCTAGCACGATCCTTGCGCCTATGGCGAGAGGTTGCGGCGTATAATGCGCCCAGATTGAGGGACAGCGGCGCCGGACTCTGAGGGCGCAGAGGAGGAATCGGCTATGGCGGCGAGATATGCGGTCGGCGTGGATATCGGCGGCACTAAGATGTTTGCTGGTGTGATCGACCTTGTCTCAGGCGAGGTCATCGGTTCCCAGCGCAAACGCACTCACCCCGAGCGCGGCCTCGATTTCTTCGTCAAACGCCTCAACGAGGTCGTCTCGACCGCCATCGCCAATGCCGACTTACCAAAGGAATCGTCGCTGCTCGGTATCGGTGTTGGCATCGCGGGGCAGGTGGATCGCTCCAAGGGCCTCCTGATCACTGGCCCTAACCTGGCCCAGGGACTCGATAACCTGCCTATTCGCGATCTCTTGCAGAAAGAGTTCAAGGTTCCTGTCGCCATTGGCAACGATGTCGAGGTCGCCACCTATGGCGAGCACCACTATGGGGCAGGACGCGATTGCGAGGACTTCGTCTGCATCTTTGTCGGCACGGGTATCGGCGCAGGCATCATCCAGAACGGTGAGATGCGGCGCGGGGTGACTGGGACGGCGGGCGAGATTGGCCACACCGTCGTGCAGTATGAGGGGCGCATCTGCGGCTGTGGAGGACGTGGCCATTTAGAGGCATATGCGTCACGCACGGCGATCACGCATGTCCTGATGGCGGAATTGGGCCGTGGCCGAGAGTCGAAGTTGCGCGAGCTGATCGATCCCAAAGATAACACGATTCGCTCCAAGGTGATCGCCAAATGCATCGACGAAGGCGACCAACTGGTGATCGACACTGTGAGCGAGGCGGCAGACTATCTGGGCGCGGGTATCAGTTCGCTCGCGACCTTCTATAATCCCGACCGCATCATCCTCGGTGGCGGCCTGATCGACGCTACGACGCTGCTGTTCGACCGCGCGACCTTGCGTACGCACGAATCAACGCTTCCGGCTGCGACGCGCGGTCTGAAGGTGCAGCGTGCGCAACTCGGCGACAATTCAGGCATTGTCGGCGCGGCGTGGATGGCCGAAGCGCAGCAATTGCAGCCGCTGCGCTGAGGTGAATGGGGACTGCGAACCCTCTGAAATGAGAAGTGGATCATTGGTGGAGGCGGCTGGCATGGGGCGACGGCGGATACCGCTGGCGGAGCGCCCGTGGGACTTCGTGTTCCTGGCGTTCTTCGTGCTAAATCTGTGTTACATCACCTACGTGGTGGACATCGAGCAGTTGATCATCGCGAATCCGGCGCACTTCACCTATCCGCTGTGGCCACCCGCGCCACTGGTGGACCTCACACACAATTACGCTCGCCACTTTGATCCGCTGGTGCTGGCGCGTCCGCCCTGGTGGAAGATGACCATCTGGTTCGACGTGCTGGGCTTCGGGCCGTTCTATGCCGCGAGCATCTACGCCTACATTCGTGGCCGCGACTGGATACGTATCCCTAGCCTGGTCTACGGCGCGTCCATCATCACTATCGTCTGCATCATTCTGAGCGAGGAGTTTGGCGGCCCGCACGCGACGCCGAACTTTCCATTCGTGCTTGCGCTCAACCTGCCGTGGGTGCTGATTCCCGCATTGATCGTCGTGCGCATGTGGCGCTCTGAGCATCCGTTCACCCAGTCAGTCTAGGCGACGTCGCTATGAGGCGCTGGCGACCTGGACCAGTGGCAGCGTAAACCAGAACAGGCTGCCCTGTGTTGGCCGCGGCTGCATACCGATCTGGCCACCATGCAATTCGACAATGCGTTTGCAGAGGAAAAGTCCTAGCCCTAGCCCGACGTGGGGGCTGGAGCGCTTTCCGCCCTCCTGCGCTCGATAGAATGCGTCGAAGAGGTGGGGAATCGCTTCGGGCGAGACGCCCTGGCCCTCATCGGATACGCCACACCAGACGCTCCCGTCGCGCGCCTCCACCTGCACCTGAATCGTGGCGCCATGCGGCGAGTATTTCACCGCGTTGGACAGCAGATTCGAAAATACCTGGTGAATGCGCACCGGATCGGCGTTGACTGGCATCGCTTCGGTGGGCGGCTCGTAGATGATCGTCGCGTCGCTCACCGTTCCCTGTTCCGCGACTGCCTGCGCGGCGAGGTCGCGAACGTCGCAGGCCACAGGCGTCACATCCATTTTGTTTCGCTCGGCTCGGGCGGCGTCCACCAGGTCAGCCGCCATGCGTTCGAGTTGTGTGCAACTCGCCAGCGCGACATCAAACGCCGCGGGATCAAGCTCCAGATTCCGCTGTATGCGGCGCGCCATCAGATCGAGCGAGAGCTTGATAGCGGTGAGCGGCGTGCGCAGTTCATGCGCCACCAGGCTCAATGTTCGATTACGCTCTTGCTCCGCCTCACGTTCGGCAGAGACATCGCGTAGACTCATGACCGCCCCCAACACGCCCCCATCCGCGCCACGAATCGGCGCGCCGCTGGCGTTGAAATACACGTTGCGCCCACTTGGCGTACGCAGGTGGAGATCCACCGTTTGACCGTCTATAAGCGATTCTCCCGCCAGAATGCGCTGTGGCGGCGCTGCGGCCATCGGCGCGCCGTCGGTGTTCGGCGCTGCAAACCGGCGGAACAGCGCTGTGAACGCCTCAGCGGATGCGGGGCGAGCGGCATCGGAACCGAATATTCCCAGCAAGTTGCTCATCGCGGAGTTAGATCTGAGCACAGCGCCATCGCGCGCGAATACCACCATCCCATCGCCGACCGCTTCAAAGATGGCCGCGAGTTGTTGGGCGCGAGCTTCGGCCTCGGCGTGCGCGTCCTGCTCGCCCAGCAGGGCTGCGTCGAGCGCGTCCATCGTGAGCTTTTGCTCGGTGATATCGCGGATGTAGACGGAGATACCGTCAGCGGCTGGATAGGCCCGGAACTCATACCACTCGCCAGACACCATCTGCGTTTCGAGGATATTGGGTGTGGGAACGCGTAACATGCGCTCGAACTCTATGTGCGGCTCGGCTCCAGCCAGGTTCGGGAACGCCTCCCAGAAGCGCTTCCCTAACAACTCCTCGCCATCATTCCCGAATTGCTCACGTGCGCGAGCGTTGAGGTAGACGAAGCGTCCCTCGAAGTCGAGCACGACAAAGGAGTCGGTCATGCGGTCGAGCGCCGCGTGGAGTGCGGCAAGGTCACCGCTGGATTTCTCGGCGGTCGTCTGGATGTCGAAATGCGCTTGCGCCTGCTTCGTCACATCGGTGATGTAGACCAGCGTGCGTTTACGGCGGGCAATCTGCGAACTGATGATGGGGCTGCAGTTGATGCTGAGCCAATGCTCATGTGGCCATCCATCGGATGTGACTCTCCAAAAATAGTGCGCCGCGCGCCCTTCTGAGGTAGCCGCAGTGATCTCACGGAACGGCTCATCAACCACGGAGCCGTCTGTGCGCATGATACGCCAGCCGGTAGGAGGTGTAGCCTCATTGCGTGCCTGCGCCAGACTCAGGCCCAGCAGTTGCAGCGCCCGCTGATTGGCCCGCACTGGCCGTCCGTGTACGCCAATCAGCAAGAGTCCCTCTGCGGATTGCTCGAACAGCATGCGATAGTGGTCTATGCTCAGCACGGCGCGCTCATGCGCTGTCTGCGTCGCGATCCAAAGCCAGCGCATGTGTCCATCAGGCGTTGGGGGCGCAGGGGAGGCTCGCACACTTCGCCACTCGTAGCTCCCGTCAGGTAGCACGAACCTGCCTGCCGCATGCAACGGCGCCGGCAAGGATTTTGCCGCTTGCCATTGGCGCTCGATGGTCGCTCGATCAGACGAGGCGAGCGCACTGAGCCAACCGGAGCCCATCAGCGACGACTCTGGCGCGCCAGTCGACTTGCTCAATCCGCGAGCTCCGTCCACCAGGAGCCCATCGTTGTCGGTCAACCACCACACGCTACCATTGGCCTGTGTGGCGAGATCGAGCCACAGCGCAGCATTAGCCGCCGAACCAGACGCAGGCGCCAAATCAGATGGTTCGTGCCGTTCCATGTGGTCGTCTGGATGTGATGGCGTGCCGGGCTTCATACTGCAATCCTTCGGGATGTCCTCTACTGCGCGTGTCATTGCACATGGTCACAAAGCTCTTCCTTACTTTGGTCAACTTATGTCACATGGATGGGCTGGCTTGCAATACTCTTGCCAGATGGGAGATACTGGCGAACAGAAGTGGCTGTCGGTTTGACCGGGACACGCATCGTCATGGATATGGTCAGCCAACGGTCGCGCGGCAGGAAGTAGTCATGGCCGAGGAACACGCGCCCATTGGTCGCGGCGTCGAACAACCGAACCTCTTCGCCCCTGACACTGCGACGCCGGTGATGCAATCACCCGTCTCGGTTGTTGAGATTTCTGCGCCCACCGGCGAGACCTCTCTGCGCGCCTGTGCCCTGCCCTATCAGCAATTCCTCAAGCGCACCGACCACTCGCAGCACACGATCACCTGTTTTCTCTCCGATCTTGGCATGCTGACGGAGTACCTCGGCGCTCGCACATTGGCGAACGACGTCACGCAGGAGCGCCTGGGCGGCTGGCTCGAGCATATGCGTCACGGGCGTGAGACGGCTCCTGCGCCAAAGACGATTGCCCGGCGCGTGACCTTTCTCAAGAATTTCTTTGGCTGGTTGTATGACGAAGGCGCGCTAGAGCGTAACCCCACTGACCGTATCTTGCAGATTCGCCCGGCGCCGCCGTTGCCAGAGTTGTTGCATGAGGACGAGGTGGAGCGTGTGCTGGCTGCCTCCACGAGCGACGCGCGCTGCCACACGCTCGTGCTGTTGCTACTCTCGACTGGCCTCAAGAAAGAAGAGGTGATGGGGCTCACCCTGAGCCGTGTTGACCTCTCCGATCCAGAGCATCCCGCGATCGACGTGCGTTTTCCGGGGCAAGCCAAGCGCAGGCGCGAACGACGGATGGAATTGCCGCCAGAATGGACAGAGGTCTATCTCCGCTATCTCGATCGCTTTCAGCCACGTGAGCGCGTCTTTGACTGCACTGACCGCAACCTCAACTATGTGCTCGCCAGCGCCGTGCGGCGCGCTGGAGTGAACAAACGCGTCACCCTCCAACTTCTCCGCGATATCTACGCCGTGCGCCAGCTACGCGCTGGAACACCGCTCGACGTGCTGCGCGAGCGTCTCGGACTCTCAGAGGAAGCATGGTACGAGACTGCCGAGAAGTACCGAAAACTCGCCTTCCCGGCGTGATCGCGTTAAGATAGCGGCGCGCTTCGTATCAGGGGAAGCGCCGTTCGTCGCGCCACGTCAGAGGAGGACTCGCTGAATGCCACTATCCCCGGCGCCGCTGCTGCCTGGCTCCTCACCTCTATCCGAGCCTGGACGCCGCCCACCTGATCGGCGCGCGTTGCGCATGGGATTCCTGTTGACACTGCCTGCCATCATTGTGTCGCTGTTGGCGGGGCCGCTGTTGCTGCCGGGGATTAGTTTTCAGGTGGCGCAGTTACAGAGCCAGGTTGGCGGTGGCATACCTAACGTGTCAGACGCGCAGTTCCAGGGTTTCGTGTTCAACTGGACTGCCCAGCAGACCGGTGGCGGCTATACATCTCCAGCGTCGGCCCGCACCCTGCAATCTGACGCCAAACTCTTCCACATGAATGCGGTCATCATCCCGGTCGTGGCGGATATGCCAGTGCGAAGCGGCTCTGAATTGGACTGGAAAGCAGGACAGGCGCACGACAAGGACACACTGCCTGAGAGCGACTATGTGCAGGCGATCAAGGACGCGAAAGCCGCTGGACTCGTGCCAATCCTGGAGTTACAGGTGCGGCAGTATGATACCGACTATTCTGGCTCTAATACGTCTGGTTCGCTGGTTGGCCGCGTCTGGTATGACTCGAAAGTCGGCGATGAGTATTTCGCACTCGGTGGTAACGTGGGCACGCTAGAGCGCACGTGGTTCGATACCTATACACAGTTCGCGGCGGAGTATGCGCGGGTGTCGCAGGCAAACAACCTGCCATATTTCATCATCGGCGATGGTCTGTCGAATGTCACCACCGACACGGCGCACACGATGGCAAAAGCCGACCCGTACGGGATTGACCGCGGCGTGCCGGGCGAGAGTTTCCCTGGCTGCGTCGGCAGGCGCGACTGTGAGTGGCGCCACGTCATTCACGCGATTCGCACTCCGGAATATGCCGACTTCATGAAGCATGCGGGTCAGCAAGGCGGCAGCTACACGGGCAAGCTGATCTATGCCGCGAATGGCGATGGCGCGCCAGATGGCGCCACGGAAGGTGAGTTTGACCACATCACCTGGTGGGACGCCGTGGACATCATCGGCGTGGACGCTTACTTCCAACTCACTCAGATGAGCGCCGATCTGGACGTGACCAGCCTCGAAAAAGCCTGGAACGGTTCGCTCCAGACGGGCGCGACGGGCGAAAAGAATATCACCCAGCGCCTGGCTGCTGTATCGGCAAAATACGGGAGAAATATTCTGTTCACCGCTGCCGGATACGCCAGCAGCCCAGGCTCGAACACCGATCCAGTGTCGCTGGGTGGTGATGGCGCGACGGTAGGGCAGACGACACCCGTGGATGGCGCGGAACAACTCAATGATATGCAGGCGTTGCTAGGGAATTTCACTGGCTTGCCGTGGTGGGATGGCGTTTTCTGGAATGGGGATGAGCCGCTCACGCCGCACACCAGTCAGCAGAGTTGGGCGAGCAATAGCAATTGGGCAGGCGATTCCCTGGCCACCAGTAAGCCCGCTGGGCAGTGGCTCGCCACCTATTACAAGGATAACCCGCTCTCTTCAGGAGGCTGATTTCGGCGCGCATCCAGCGCCGCCCTCGCCGTCTGCTGGCGCTACATGAGCCATGACCTGCTACAATACAGGTTTAGACGCTTCATTATGCCGTCTGCTAGCGCCACAGGGACTGGATGCGCGCATGCCCTCAATTCACCGCCTGACATCCTCCGCGTGTCTTGCAGTCGTTCTGCTGGTGTGCCTACCGCTTGCCGCGTGCGGAGGGAATCCCGCTGTGCAACGGACCAGCGCGACGTCAGTGGCTCCTGGGCCGACGGTGGCCGTGCTGGGCGCGTCTGATGCATATGGCATAGGCACGCGTGATCCTGACCGCGAGAACTGGCCCATGCAGTTAGCGGCGGAACTGCCGCAGCCGACCCATCTGGTCAATCTTGCCATCCCTGGCGTGACGCTTGCGCAGGCGCAGGTGGAAGAACTGCCCATCGCCCTCGCGCAGCATCCAAGGATTATTGTGATCTGGCTGGTCGTCAATGACATCATCAAAGGTGTGCCGCTGGCGACGTATTCAGCCGAGTTGCATGCGACTCTGGCGGCCATCAAGGCGGCAAGTCCGCAGACACAGGTGTTTGTCGGCAACGTGCCAGACCTGACGCAGATACCCTATTTCTACGACCGTAGCGCGACTGAACTGAGCGTCGACGTGAACGCGTGGAACGCCGCCATCGCGCAGGAGTGCCAGGCAGATGGAGCTCATCTGGCCGATCTTGCGAGCGCCTGGGGACGATTCGCGGACCACCCCGACTACATCAGCGAAGATGGATTGCACCCCTCAGATGCGGGCGCGCGGGCGCTGGCCGATTTCTTCAACGCGCAGATTCGCCGGACGATA
>DASVZC010000053.1:0-13989 GCA_036391835.1 Ktedonobacterales bacterium
CGCAGCGCAGCAGGTCGAGGCTGAAACGCATGAGGCAGACGCGATTCGACCGAGCGCAAGGCCAATCGCGTTGCTCTTCTTGCTGCTGCTCATACCAGATGTGCTCTACACGGCGGGCGAGGGAAGTGTGGTCGCGCTGGAGCCACTCTTCTTCCGCTTGCGATTCCACTTGCAGCCTGGTTTGATCGGCGCGCTGGTTGCGGGCGCTGGTCTGCTGACGGGAACGACAGCGCTGCTCGCTCCACGTATTGTGCGCCGCTTCGGCAAACTCCGTGTCATTACGACAGCGCAACTTCTGAGCGCGCCGATTGCCCTGCTGATTGGCTATGCGCCGGTGGTCTGGCTCTCTGCCGCGGCGGAACTGGGACGCACGCTGCTGCGTGGCGCCTTTGAGCCGGTCTACGCTACGTTTGCGATGGAACGTGTAGACGCACGGTATCGCGCGCGACTGAGTGGCTTCTATTCGGTCACCTGGAGCATCGGCTTTAGCCTTGGCGCAGCCGGTTCGGGGTGGCTCCAGCGCAATGTCAGCCTCTCGATTGGCTTCCTGGTGGGCGCCATTCTGCTAATCCTGGCCCCCTCGTGGTTGCTGGGCTGGTTCGCACGTGACCCCAACGTCGACTGAACGGTGCCGGGGTCACGTGACGACATTAGAACGAGAACTGCAGCGTGTATGCCTGCGTGGTGGTGGATTCCGTTGGTATTGTCCAGAGGGGTCCATTGTCGGGAATGTCACCTGGAACGCCGTGCGCCCCACCGAGGATCGTCCACGCGGTATCTCCTGGTGTGAATCGGTAGAGGACAAACAACGACGTAATGTCGGCGATTTTCGAGACGGGGCAATACGCTAGTATCGAGCCGTCGGGCGCAATTCCAGCCGTCGCACATTGGTCCGTCTGGGTGACGATGCCCACGCCGCATTTGCTGCATGCGTGGGTATAGGTCAGCGACGGTACTGTAGACCACGTACCGCCGAGGTCAGCGCTACACTGCAACGACGGCGGATTCGAGACTCCACCGCAGATCAGGAACTTTCCGCTCCCGTTCAGCCATCGTCCCATTGTCGTCTGCGTGAATGGCGTAGACACCCTCGTCCAGGTCGAACCCAGGTCGGTTGTCTTCCACAAGCCGTTATTTAGGCTGGCTGCCAGAATCGTTCCCCCGGAAGGGGCGACCCAGATTCGGAAGATGTCCTGTGACTTCAAACTGTCTGGTCGTGTGGTGGAATACGTGCTGAAGCCATCTTTGCTAAGGGCGAGGCCCTCTGGCACGATGCCGACGGCGACATCGTTTAGGGTCGCTACTTCTGATAGACCACTTCCTTGTGGCAAGCTCTGCCAGTGGGCTGCGTCGTCAGAAGAGTAGAAGCTCTCGCCAGTGAGGTCACCAGCCTCGCCTGATCCCCAGGTTATTGTCGCTACGAGCGCGTGTGGGTCCACTTCATCGGGCGTAAGTTCGCAGTTACCTACCCCATTCGTCGTGATGGAGATGTGGCCCGCGACAGTCCAGTGGAGCCCGGCGTCTTGCGTCTGCCAGATGTCGGCGGACGTGCTCCCCGACGATTCACATACCCAGGCGATGTGTCCGTCTACTGGCGACACGGCGATACCTGAACGTCGCACATCGAAGTTAGGTGGCGTCGTCGCGGAGCGCCACGCGAGCGGCGGGAGCGACGTGGCAGGCGTTACGGTCGGGTCTCCTCCGGGCGACTTCGGCGCCTGCGCAAGGGGCGCGCTACATCCCGCCAGAAGCGCCGCGAGCAGTATCGCAATGCCGAACCACACGCTCGCCCGCCACGTTCTCATCGTCACACTCCTTGCTGTGTCGCGACTCGTCGCCCCAATGCGCCAGTCTGCTTTTCGGAGCAGTATGACAGAGCCCGCATGCCTTGGCAACAAGACGTATTTGAACGTCCACGCAAGTTGACAGAGTCGTTTCCGCATAGAGCTTTAACACAGCCTTAAAGCAGATTTAGCGGAGATTTAACGTGATTCTGGCACGCTTATGTGGTACCAGTCGCCCGGCGAGTAGCCAAGCACATCAAGGCCGTCGGATTGGGGGGTAATTAAGGAGCATCCGCGTGAGGGAACGCAGGGAGATAGGGATTCGTGTCAAGAGACGAGGTGGGTGGGTGGCGTTGTCGCTTGCGGCGCTTCTCATCAGCCAGGCCGCGCTAGCGGGATGCTCCCAGTCGGGTGGTGGACAGAGCGACCTCCAGGGCAGCATCACCATCTCAGGTTCGACGGCGTTGCTTCCGTTAGTGCAGCACGCCGCTCAACTCTTCGATCAGCGCTATATACACGCGCATGTCGATGTGTCGGGTGGCGGCAGTCTCCATGGCATTCAGGCGGTGACGAGCCATCAGGTCACCATTGGCGATTCGGATGTCTATGCTGACCCTGGAACCTACCCTGACCCGACATTGACGGATCATCTTGTCGCGGTCATCCCTTTCACGATGATTGTGAATCCTGATGTGGCTAATGTCGCGTCGCTCAAGCATGACCAGATCATCGGTGTCTTCTCATCGGGACAATATAGCAACTGGCAGCAGTTGGGTGGGCCAGATTTGCCTATCATGCCAGTGGTGCGCCCGCCCACCTCGGGAACACGTCTGACCTTCCGCAAATACGTGATGGGTGGACGTGATGAGAAGGGCATCTTCCTCAAGACGGACTCGTCTCAGACCGTGCTTACGACCGTCGCGACGACTCCCGGCGCGATTGGCTATGTCGCCCTTTCCGTGCTTGATAAAACGGTCAAGCCTGTGTCGATCGATGGTGTCAGCGCCACACCGACAGATATCGAAGCGGGCCGCTACCCCTTCTGGGGCTACGAGCACATGTACACCCTTGGCGATGGCAATGCGCTCACGAGTGCGTTTCTCGACTACATGTTGACGCCAGAGATTCAGGGGTTGGCCAAGAATCTCGGATATATTCCCATCTCGCAGATGCAGGTAGGCGACATTTCTCAGCCCCGGGCGAGCAGTGCGCCATACGCGGATGTATCTCCGCGCGCATGGAAACGCGAGGAGGCTACGCATGTTTAACGGCATGGATAACCGAAGTATTCAGCCAGTGCGACCCCTATCGCAGGCGAACATGCGACCTGCGACGCAGGTGAACATGCGACCTGCGACGCAGGTGAACATGCAACCGCAGATGCGCGCGAATGTTGCGCGGCGCGGCAATCTTGCCTTGAATCTGCCGATTGCCTGGCGGTTGACGCTTGGCTTCGTTTTAGCGGGTTTGATCGCGGCAGCTTCGGCAGGCTTCGTGGGCGCGCTCCGTGCGCAGGCGCTGACTGATCAGTCTTCGTTTTATCAATCGCTGCTGCAGAACAACACCAACCTCTCAACCGGCGATTCGTTTCTGCAGTTGATGAACACGAAGACGCATGAGATTCTGGACGTCCTCGCCTCGCCCGCACCTTCGAATGAGACGCTGACCACCGACGAACAGGATTTGCCACGCCTCGCCTCCTACTACGATGGCGTCATCAATGACTACGCGGCGAATGACCTGCTCTCGAAGCATGCGAATCAACTGGCGACACTCCAGTTGGCTGGCGACACGAATAGCGCGACCAAACAAGCTGCACTCGTAAGTAGCGCACTGCGAACCTGGCGAGCGTATCGAGACGCGCAACAGCAGATGCTCGCTGGCGTGACGGCAAATGACCTCACTGCCGCCCAATCCACTGAGCGGCTCGCTGCGGAGCCAACGAATGCTGATGCGCAGAGCGCCTTACGCGCGCTCATCCAGTTCAACAACGGTCTCTCGAATGCCGTGCGACTCGCGGCCAGCGCGCAAGAACGCAATTTCACCATCGATGCGCTGGTGGCCGCGCTCTTCGCCTTCGCTGCCGTTGCGCTCGTCGGCTGGGTCATCTCAGAGACCATCGTGCGTCGGCTCCATTCACTGCAGGTGGTGACACAGGCGATCGAGCATGGACGTCTCGATACTCGCGTGCGCGTTGTCGGGCGCGACGAGATCAGTGATGTGAGCGCATCGGTCAACGGTATGCTCGATACCATCGTTGGCTTGCTGGAGGAGACGCGCCGCCAGCGTGACGCACTCAGCAACGCCGCTGAACGGCTCTTCACCGACATGCGCGTGGCGAGCGGCGGCGACCTGCGCGTCAACGCCATCGTCAGTTCCGACCCCATCGGACTGCTCGGCAACGCCTTTAATCTCACGATTGGGCGATTCAAGCGCTTCGTCAGCCGGTCACGCCTGGCGACCGACCAGATCAACGGCATCGCGCGCAAACAGGTCGAGCGGGCCGACGTCTTCATCGGCGCGGTGCGGCGCTCGACGAGCAGCCCGGGCAGCGTCTCTGATCTGCTGGCAGGCCAGGCGTCTTCGCTTCCTTCATGGCCGATGGGGCTGCCTGGAGACTATGAAGCGCCCGGCCTTACTGGCATGGGTCCAACGCCGGTGGCGCCCCAGCTTTCGGTGTCACTGGAGCGTGTGCGTACCCTGACGGATGATTTGGGCGGAGATGCCTGGGTAGGACGCGCCCGCCGCTCGCTTGAACTGGCCGAGCAAGCGTATCTCTCGCTCGTGCGGCTGACTCAGTTGCTCCAGCGATTGCCACGCGTTCAGGTCGAAGCGTCTGGCGTGAGCGATGAAATCACGCAGGAGGTTCGTACGCTCGACAGCATTCTGCATGAGGTAGGTCGCGAAGCTTACACGATGAATCAAACGGCGCCGGAGAGCCTGAGCGCCTTGCGCGAGGCAGTCGCGACGGTCGAGCGCTCAGCGAGTTCCGGGCCGTTCAATGGTGGCCCTGCCAATGCATTGCTCCGGAAGGCGCCTGCTTCAGATTCACAGGTGTATGAATTCGTGCGGGTCGCGACGGACTTCGCGCAGGAGACGAGCGCGCTCGCGCGCCAACTGCTCGTGGTGGCGCAGGAGATGCAGGTCAGCGTCACGCCGTTCCAACTCGACGGCAGCGGTGACATGATGAATGAGTACGGCGGGGAAATGGCCTATCAGCCGTATCCACCCATCTTCCCGGGTCAACCCACTGGATACAACCAGCCGTCTGGATATGATCAGGCGCCTGGTTACAATCATCCATCTGGATTCAATGGGTATGGTCGCCCGTCGCCATCACGGGGAAATGGGTGGTAGCGGACTGAAACAAGCGCGTCGCTACGCTTTCCTGGCGGCGCGCTTTGTCTTTGCCGGCGTGGCTGCCGCTGCCGCTGCCGAAGGTGCGCCGATGGCGACGCCAAGCGTCGACTGCCCGGTTGGGCAGAGGGGCGCGAGTGTGCATTGGTCGCATAGTGGCTTGCGCGCCTGACAAACCGCGCGTCCGTGCATGATCATCATATGTGAGAGATCGAGCCAGTCACGCCGGGGCAGCAGTGCCATCAGTTCCTGCTCGACCTTCACGGGATCTTCGCTATCGGTCAGGCCGAGCCGACGTGACAGTCGCCCCACGTGGGTATCGACCACGACACCTTCGACATCGCCAAATGCGTTGCCCATGACGACGTTTGCGGTCTTGCGCGCGACACCCGGCAGCGTGAGCAGTTCATCCATTGTGCGGGGTGTCTCGCCGCCGAAGCGCTCCACGATGATGCGTGACGCCTCACGGATGTGTTTGGCTTTGTTGCGATAGAACCCTGTCTGCTTGACGTCCTGTTCGAGTTCTTCTGGGTTCGCGTTGGCGTAGTCCTCAGCCGAATGATATTTCTTGAACAGGCTTTTCGTGACTTGATTGACGCGCTCATCGGTGCATTGTGCGGAAAGCATCGTCGCCACCAGTAACTCGTGTGGCGACGTGAAATCGAGCGAGCACTTCGCGTCGGGATAGAGTCGGCGCAACTCGGTGACGATGCTCTCCGCGCGCTCTCGCTCTGTCGCGCTGGGCTTGGTCTTGTCCGCTCCTGACATGCTGTTCCCTCCTCAGTCGTTGGCGTAGCTATCGCCACGCGCATTCTCGAATCTGTGCAGTAGGTTTGTAGGGCGTGATTACGGAATCAGTGGGATGAGGCCGCCGTGTAGATGTGTCGCCAGCACGCCAGCCAGTGACAGCGCCGCGCGACCCAGCGTGACTGCCAGCCCCAACGCCAGCGAACTTGGCGTGTAGCCGTTGCCTGGTTCCGCTGGCAACGTAGCCTCGAAATACCAGTAGAAGGTGCGAATCGTGCTGGCCATCAGGAAGATGAACAGTGCGATTCGGCCAATCTGCTCTGGAGTCGTAAAGACGCGCACGCCATTCATGCGGTCGAGCACGATGGGCAGGCGACCGAGCCACAGGCCGATCTCATAGATAGCCAGCGCAGGTACGATGCAGGTAGCGGGCAGCACGCTCGCCGCTTCGATCACCCCTGTCGGCGCGGACACCGCGACGCTGGCGAGGATTGGAAGCGCCAGCATCAGCAGCAGCGTCAGCGCAGGGAACTCACGCCGCCAGATCAGGCGGTAGAGCAAGATCGCCAACCCCAGATAGAAGAAGATGCCAAGGTACGGCGGAATGATCGGCACGCCGCCGACGGCTGGATATCCCGCGCTGTAGTCTTGCGTGACGAGCAGCCGCAGCACGTCGAGCGCGTTGGCGCCGACACGTACCCAGTAGTGCGGGTCGAGCGGGCCTGGCGACGGCTGCAGCGGAACACTCGACCGCGCGAATATGGGGCTACCTACCTGGAAGCCGATGAGCGGACTGAGTAGCGTCCAGAGTGCGGGCAGCCCAGAGATCAGCGCAGCCAGGATGAGCGCTCCAAGGGGCGGGCGCATTGTCCGGAAGACGGCGGGACGCTTCCAGCGCCATGCCAACGCCACACTGATGATCAGCATGGGCACGAGCCACAGTCCCGGCTCCAAATCGCATGCGAGTCCCGTTGAGATGCCTGCGGTGAGTGTCAGACCCAAGACATAGGTCTTCCAGCCGCGTGTCGAGGCAGGCGCCGTTGACTCTGCGCTAACCTCATCTTCCACCGGAACTAACGCACCCGCAGTTTCCTCCAAGCCTGTGGGTTCAGGGTTCACGGCGCTCTCGGTGTTGCTGGCAGTATCGGCTTCGTCTACGACGTGGAAGGCGCGCAGGAGTGTGAATACCGCAAGACACATCAGCAGTGGCAGCAGTACGATTTCCATCCCCGAGCGACTGAGCGATACGTGCCAGCCGGAGGTCGCCGCCAGGAGCGCCGCCAGCAGCGCCACGCCGCGCGGCGCGTGCCCGCCGATGGGTCTCAGGATCTCCTGTGTCAGGAAGTAGACGACCAGCACGGTGAGAGTGCCGATGACCGCAGAGGGGAGAAGCGCCGCGAGTGGCGTGGGGCCAAAGATGCGCACGAGCGCGCCCTGAATAGCGACGAATGGGCCGTGCAACCCTTGTGGGTCAGTCAGGAAGAGGCGGAGGTCACCACTCACCTGCTTGAGCACGTTCACATCGTCGGCGCCGCCAGTCAGATTCTGATTGAGATTGCCTAGGCGCAGTAGCCGAAGTAGCGCCGCCACTACGAGAATCAGCGCGAGTGTCACCCGTTGCCAGATGACTGGCCGCTGTGCGAACCCTTCGGTGAAGAGGCCGATGTAGCGGCGGGCGATGCTGGCCCATCCTTCTTCGTAGGGCGCGGCGCGCAAGAGCAGCAACGGCGCGAAGATCAGCAGCACCTCGAAGAATTGCACGAAGAGGTCGCGACCGACACCAGGTTCGTTCACGAGCAGATAGTTGCTGACTGCGTAGGTGAGCATCGCGCCAACCGACATCAGCACGCCTTGCCGGCGTACGTACGGTTGTTTCGACAGTGGGCCGAGCGTCAGTAGCCAGACGATATACCATGGCTGGAACCAGAAGGTTATGAGCGCCAATGTGGCGAAAGTCACCTTAGCCGCCGCAGTTAGCAGGTCGCCAACATCAGCGCGTGGCCCGAGCTGCCACAGCCGATGTGTCTGTACACCTGCGTAAACGACGAAGATGACATAAAAGACCAATCGCACGGTCTTATCAAGCGCTGAGTATTGCGACGGCTGCACCAGCAGTTCGAGCGGCGCAGTGATGAACTGTACGACGCTGGCGTTGTAGTAGAGCGGGCGCAATTGCTGCCCGAGTCCATTGAACGTTTTGACGCCGTCCCAGAATGGCGCGTAGCAGACGGCGACAAGCACGCCACCTGTGATGGTCGCTCCTGCCAGAAGCCGCGCCGCCGCGCCACGGTCGAGGTCGCCGAGCATGCGGCGTGCCGTGCGGGCCAATCGGCTCAACCGTTGCTGCACACCGACGGGTGGCTTGCGTGGGGCGGGTAGCATGGTGGTGAGGGCGCGTCGCCGCAGTTCATAGACCAGCCAGAGCGGCACGAAGAACGCTGAAACGTATTTGACGAGCGCGCCAAGCACAAGGAACCCGAACGCCAGTTGCGCTCGTCCGCGTAGCATCAGCGCGAACGCCGCCAGCACGCATACCATCATCGCGATATCGTTGTGCCCTGCGCCAACCGACTCGAAGAGCAGTAATGGACTCCAGCCGACCAGCACCAGTAATCGCAGCCGACGCGCCGGATAGAGCCGCTTGGCAATTTCGTTCACCAGAAGCAGCGCCACCACGACACAGATCGCGGAAAAGATCTTGTAGAGTAGCATGTTCAGCAGCAGATTCTCGCCGCTGATCCAGGAGAACAGGGCAGTGACGAGCAACCATGCCGGGCCATAGGGCGAGGCTGGACGGTCGACCGCATAGCCGCCGGGCAGTTTGTAGGCGGGGTTGACCATAGGATTCTGGTGCAGGTGCGTGTAGAGGTAGCCGCGCGCGACATAGCCATACAGATCGGTCGTCGTGATCGGCTGCAGGAAGATGAGCACGAGGCTGAACACGATTGGCCCCAGCCAGACCAGACGTTGCGCTAACTGGGCGATGCGCGGCTGTAGTGCGTGGTCATCCTGTGCGCGCGTGGCGGCCAACAGCGCGACAAACTGCGCGCCGAACAGCATCAGCACCATCACGACGAACGATATCGCCGCCAGTGGGCTATACCCGGTGATGGCTCCCATGTCTTTGATCTGTGACGACTCTGGCGAGATGTGCGGCTCGTTCCAGTAGGTGAAAATCGGGAACGAGAGCGTCAGGCCGAGATAGCAGATGATCGAGACAAGTCCGGACCCGAGCAACGCCGTGACCGGTGATACCTGCCCGAAAATGTGGGCGAAGATATCTTCGGCGCGAGGAGCGAAGCCAGGAATCGGTGGCGTTGACGCCGTGAATTTGCGCCAGCGGTTCAGCGCGCGTTTCGTCAGTGGCGTGCGACGTTCTTTTTCCGTCACAGGTACGAACTGCGTAGATCCGAGCGAGCCCAACGCGAAGGCGTCGCGCCATGTCGCCGCTAGCAATGTGCCAAACGACAGCGCCCACAGCGCATTTCGTAGTATGAGCAGCGTGACCGCGGGCGCCTGTAATCCCACGATCGCCGACCAGATCACCGGAATCGTCACGACCTGTCCGACAATCGCTGAGCCGATCGCTGCGACTAGCCACCGCGCCATGCGCCGCGCTGGCCGGAGGTCAAGCATGGGAATGAGGGGCAAGTAGTCCAGCATATAGTGTGCGGGCAGCGCGCGGAAGGTCAGGGTAAACGCCAGTGTGACCACCGCCACGCCACGAGCAAGCGCCTGATTCGCGTTCCATGGGGTTACGCCTGGGACATCCACCTGCGCCGTGACGCGTGAGCGCCAGCCGTGCCACAGTGCGAAATATACGCCCGCCAATGCGATGAGCAGCAGCGCATTCGAGAGTGGGCCGATCACCGCCGCCGAGGTCAGCGGCGCCAGAATCACGCGTGAAAGCGTCGCGGGATGGAATGCCGTTTTGACGGCCATGCCTGGTATCCAGCCCAGCGCCAGCGCCACCGAGCCATACAGGCTCTCGATCTCGACGTCTCGCCCTGTCTGTGTCGTCACGCTGTGCAGCACAGCTCCCCAGCCCGCGAAGCCAGCGACGGCGAGCGTCGCTACACCCACGATGCCGATGAGCCAGCTAGCGCCCACTATCAACGGGCGGAGCGCCGCCCGAGTCGCATCGCGAAGATTCGCGATTCCCGTCAATTCTAGTTCGTAGAGCCCGAAGGCGGGCGCGACGAAGATGGGGAACCCCTTGACCAGCGCCGCCGCCGCCAGCAGACTCCACGCGAGCGCGCGTCGCCGGGACACCAATGCATACACGCTGGCCAGCAGCAGGGCGCCGACGACCAGATCGAACTTTTGCAGGACGGCGCCGCTTAGAAAGACCATCGAGGTGTAGAGCATTCCGGCGCCCATGACGACGAATTCGTTGCTGGTGAGGCGGCGGGCGGCCCGGAGCACGAGCCAGAAGGTGAGCGCATCAACCAGCAGCATGACGACCGCGAAACTGACGCCATACGCGCCGTATCGGACGGGGTCAGGCGCAGGCAGGTGTACCACTGGCTGTGCGAAAGCGTGGTCAGGGCGTGGCGCAATGCCTGCGAACGGGAGCAGCGGCAGCGCAGCTAGCAGCATCAGCCCGATGGCCAGCGGCGGATATTCTACGCTGACATCGCGATATGGCCACCGTCCAGCGGCGAATTCGCCCGCGTACTTGTAGAATTGCGGATCGCAGTAGCGATGGCCCAGCACGACCGCAGCCATGAGCAGGAGCCGGGTCACTATCCAGACGCCAATGGTGAGCGCACGTAGCGAGCCCGGACGCCGAGCCATCGCGACGAATTTCGTCCACCAGGGTGGGTTCGGTGGATTCTTCGGAATGTCGTTCGCCGGGACACGCGGCGAGTCTGCGGTCAGGCTCATGCTACGCCTCCCTGCGTGCTTTGCGTTTTTCGCATGGCGGCGAGCCAGAGCGCGATCGCAGGCGTCGCCACAAAGTAGAAGTATGTTGTCAAACTGCGCCACGCGACATAGAGCGGGGCTACCGCCAGCGCATATCCCATCGCGGGAACGCGCAGGCAGTTGCGCCAATACCACACCAGAGCGCCGATCAGGGCGAGTAGTTCCAGCGCTGTGTAGACGAAGGAGGGCGGCAGTGGCAGCCCCGACAACGATAGCCGAATCAGGCCGTTGCCCAGCGGAAACATTGGATCAAACTGCGGCGCCAGCACGCCCGCCAGCCACGCGCGCGGATTGTTCAGGAAGAACGGTCCATTGATCACCGCGAAGACGCCAGCGGCGCCCGCGAGCAGCGCGCCTGTCGCGCGCCATCCACGCTCACGCCACACCAGGACGAGCAGGAACGGAGCAGAGAACCATGCGAGTTGCTTAGTCGCCAGAGCCAGCCCCAGCAGGAGCGCCGCCAGCGCGCCGCGCTCACGCCAACGCCACGCAGCGAATAGCGGCACGATATAGAGCACGTCGGGATCGGCGATCAGTGCGGCATTGAGCAGCGGCACATCCGCGAGGAAGAGCAGCGCCATCCACGGGCGTAGTGGTTTGGGTGTGGCGGAGACCAGCAATGCGGCCAACCCCAGCACATACAACAGCGTCAGCGGTGTCGCGTTTGGGAAACCTGCCCAGATGAACGGTACGAGCGGTAAAAACGCAAACGCCGGATAGCTCAGTTTGCCTTCGAATGCCGGAGCGCCCGCCGCGCGTGTCGCCTCGAATGCGCTGGCGCGTTCAGTCGCTGAGGGATAGTCGGTCAGTGCGCGCCCAGCGAATGGGCCGGTGTGCAGCGGCGTAGTGTACTGCGCGGGTTGATGGAGCGATGTTACCGCCGAGACGATGTTAGTCGTGACGTAGGGATTGTGGCCCGCGAGCAATTGCTGCGCCGCGTACTGGTCGAGCGTCGCGCCGTCATTCGGGTAGACGGGCGGCTGAGCGCTTGCCATCACCATCGCGCCAAGTTGCTTCACGCCGACGAGCGCCGCCGCCAGCGTCAACGCGAGGATGATCGCCTGCGCGCCGCGATGATTCAGCCAGCGCCATGTCGGTGGATGCTCACCCAGCGCTAGCAACAGCAAGCCGAGCGACGCCGATAGCGCTAGAAACGCGAGCAGGCCCGTCACTGATGAGCCAAGCGCATGGCTGAGTGGGTCGCGTGGGAGTTCTAGCAGATTGTGCAGGGCGGTGACGACTCCGAGCAGCGTCAGGCGGGCCGCGACATCGCCCGAAGGTAGGACGAGGCTCCACCGAAGCCGACTGGTCTCAGTGGAGCGGTCTTTTGCCTTCTGCGCCTCGATCACAGCGAGCCTCTCATCGTCGGGCGTCACGCGGACGCCCCATGCGCTGGGCCAACGCGTGGCGAGTCGCGAGCGCGGCCAATTCCTTGGCTACGCCTCGGCTAGCCAGCGCGCTGCCTCAATCGCATGATACGTGATGATCATATCCGCGCCCGCCCGCTTGATGCCTGTCAGCGTTTCCAGCGTCGCGCGGCGCTCATCGAGCCAGCCGTTAGCGACGGCCGCCTTCAGCATCGAATACTCACCGCTGACGTTGTAGGCCGCGATGGGCAGGTCCCAGCGGTCACGGACGCGCGCCAATACATCCAGGTATGGCAGCGCGGGCTTGACCATCACCATGTCGGCGCCTTCCAGGATATCCAACTCGACCTCACGCAGCGCTTCGCGCCCGTTGGCAGGGTCCATCTGGTATGCGCGACGGTCACCGAATGCTGGCGCCGACTCCGCCGCTTCGCGGAACGGGCCATAGAACGCAGACGCAAACTTGGCCGAGTATGCCATGATTGGCGTCTCACTGAAGCCTGCTTTGTCCAGTCCAGCGCGCAAGGCGGCGACCCGGCCATCCATCATATCAGACGGCGCGACGATGTCCGCTCCAGCGACAGCGTGCGAGAGGGCCTCGCGTGTCAGCAGATCGAGTGTCTCATCGTTCTGCACTTCGCCATTGCGAATCACCCCGCAATGCCCGTGGCTCGTGTATTCACACATGCAGACGTCGGTGATGACGACAAGCTCCGGCGCCGCAGCCTTGATCTCTCGAATGGCGCGCTGTACGGGGCCTTGCTCGTCCCAAGCCGATGAGCCGATCTCATCTTTATGCTCGGGGATGCCAAAGAGCAGGACCGCGCCGACGCCTAGACGGGCGAGTTCCTCAGCCTGTCGCCCCATCGCGCCAACAGGCCATTGAAACTGGCCCGGCATCGAGTTGATCGGCGCTGGCTCGCTAATGACTTCACTCACGAACAGCGGGAAGATGAAGTCAGCGGGGTCGAGCGTCGTCTCACGCGTCAAGCGCCGCAGTCCCTCGGAGCGCCGCAGTCGCCGCATTCGTCGCGCGGGGAATCCGCCCTCTACGCGCGGAATCTGACGCGCTCGTTCGCCATCAGCCTGCTGACGGGAGTTCGTTCGCTCTGTCTCTGTGGTCATCGGAGTAACTCGAATCCTCGGTATGATGCAGTATGATTCCGTCTGTCCTAGCTGAGCGCAGTTACTCGCGCTCCTCCATCGGCTTGAATGGCAGCATGATCAGCGCGATGAACGCGGCAATCGCTGGGACGAGGTAAAGCAGACTGACCATCAATTTGTCAGAATCTTTGGAGTTGAGCAGGTTAAACAGGCTGAACAGGGCAAAGCCCGCGCCGATCAAAAAGAGCAGCGCTGTGCTCAGCATCTTCTTCGACATGTCGCGCCTCACTAGAGAAGACTGGTATGGCGGCGAAAATGACCGCTTTGTCGGCGCACAGATCGCGCCAAACGCACAGGTAGAGTATACCATTGAGGCGCACGGCCCAACTCTTGCTCAGGTAATCTTCAGATAATCCGCGTGGATGCCCATGTAGCGTGCATTTCCTGGCATAATAGCGTGATTGGTTTTGCTGGCTTCACTTCTGTGGGGGAGATGGTACACTGGCAAGGGTGCAATGGAGTGGCAGGGATGTTGGGGCTCCCGGGTGGATTCGAGCAGTTCTGTAGGAGAGATTTCATGGCTTTGCGCCTGCGATGGCAAGGCTGGCTAGTTCTGGTGACTGCGCTAGTGCTGTTTTCCGGCTGCGCGTCTTCGAGCGGAAAGACGACCGTCGAAGGGACGAAAGCGACCACTGGCCCGGTCG
>DASVZC010000054.1:0-10662 GCA_036391835.1 Ktedonobacterales bacterium
GTCAGAATCGGATGCTCCATCACGACGCCGAACGCGTTCTTGTGATGGGCGGCGGCATGGTTGTGCATGTCGGCCAACTGCTCGGCGGTGACGGCGTTCAGGTTCACATGCGCATAGCGCTCGAAAGAGGCGTGGTCTTCCTTGCGCATCTCCTCCAGGAATGTCTGCGCAAGCTGCGTGCGCTGAGACTGATCGAGCTGTCCATAGGCTTCGACGGGAGTATTTACGTCGGCCATTTTTGGTTTCCTTTCGCAATTCTTCGCATGTCACGGCGGTAACTTCCGACGCCGCGCCGACAGTATAACACCTGGCAAGGCGCGTCCGGCTGAGAGGAATTACGCAAGAATCAGGCAGAAGTTGCAGAGAAGAGCAGGCAAAACAGGCAAAAAGTGAATGCCCCAACGGAGTCCGTCGAGGCATTCATAGTTGAGCTTGGTTGCGCTTGCGTCAATCAGGCGTAGCGAGACTGCGCGTTCGACTGCGCGAACGAAGAGCCGACGCTGGCTGCGGTCGCGCCGATGCTGGTCTTGCCAGCCGCCCACTCGTCCATCCAGCGATCACGCTGCTTGATGCGATCTTGCGCCTTCTCAGACCCCTTGATCTCGTTGCACTTGCGGTGCGTCGGCGCGAGGTTGTGCGCCGCGTGCTCGCCACCATCAGCCAGCGCGATGATATGGTCGAACGACAGATCGGCGAGCGTCATCGGCAGGTGGCAGATGGCGCAAATCCAGTGTCCATTGCCATCGGTCGAGCGCTCCATGATGTGCGCCAGTTCAACCGCGCGCACCGAGCCAGGCGAGCCACGCCGTCGCGCGCCACTATTCAGCCGCAACGCGCGCCGCCGCATGATATCGATCATCCAGTCATCGAAACGAGCCGGCCATTCGAGGTTCGCCGGAAACTGCCAGACGCCGGAAAGCGAGGCGTTCTGTGCGCGAGCGTGCGCGCGCTGGCGAGCCGCTGGATTCACCGGGCGCGCCTCCGCAGAGGTCGCGGGGCTGACACGCCGTGGTGGCCGTCGGCGCTGATCGGGCGCGGGCGTAAATGTCCGCTGAACTGGTGTAAAGGTCGGCGTCGAAACGGTGTAGCGGCGCGTGTTGTCGCCTGCAGTCCGCGATGGGGCTGGCCGCGACGTCTGCGCCGGTCGGCGCGTGTGCGGCCGCTGGGGAGCCGGCTGGACGGAAGCGCTCGCATCGAAACCATCTATCGGGAGGCTCGAACGAGACTCGCGAGGAAGGGGTGGGAGGAGGGCGGGATGTCCCGGCCAGGCAGTCCACACATTCCATGTGACGGACGACGAATTTGAAGAGGTCAATTGGCGCACAGGGCTTCCTGCCTGCGACATCTCACGATCAACATACCGAACGGAAACACCAGCGACATGAGGTGGAGGAGAGGCCCCTGGCCTACTCCCTGCAGGCCCGCTGGCCTGCGTGTTCCTGCGCATACTCACGATAATTTGTACCCATCCACATCATCCACCCAAAACGGCGTCAACGCCGGACGAAGAATCACTCTCGTCACGCTCTACACGCCGTGTAGAAGTGGACCAAAATTAATGGAAGTCGCTCGCCCACTGCGGTCTCGCGGCCGTCGTCAACCCTACCGGGCCGCGCATACCGGCGCGAGCGTACTTCACGTTCACATTCTTATTATCCCGTACGTATGACGTTACCGTCAAGTTACAGGGAGAGATGGAAGTCACACAAGCGCAAAAGCAGTTCCACACAACGAAAATGCCCTGAACCAGAACATGCTGGATCAGGGCATCCGCTGCGAGAAGTTGGGGTGACTGACGGGGGTCGAACCCGCGACCTCCAGATCCACAATCTGGCGCTCCGCCTATTGAGCTACAGTCACCATACGCGCCACGCGAATCACTTCGGTTGCGGCAACGCATGTAGTATAACGCGGGCCAATCGGGCTTGTCAACGCGAACCGGCGCCATGGGGGAGTTTCACGCAACAGCTAGCGTAGTACGTGTACAGGCTGCTGAGCAGCGATTTCCCTACAAAGGATGCATACACGCAGGCGCTTGCCCAGAAAGGAACATGGGAGGCTGTATGTGGAGAAAGTGGCCGTTCATTCTCTGTAGTCTACTGATGGCTCTAACCCTCAGCGCATGCGGCGCTGGCGCATCTTCGATAAACACATTCGCGCAGCAACAGTTGCTCGAGAGCCCGTTCCAAAAGCTGCAGGTCTCGACGCAAATTCCCCACAGGATGCTTGTTGGTGTGTCCTACGCCATGCGTATCACTCTGCGCCCACGCGAAGGCTACGTCTCGCTCTCCGACATTCCCGCTGAGAACGCGGCCACTTCGAACATACAGCCCATGCCAGTCGGCACGCCGTTGACCAGCGTACTGAACGCCTTCGGCCCAGGATATGAACCCTATGCGACCGCGCGATTGGGCGGAGGCGCCTTCACACTGCAACTGATTAGTCAGGAGACACAAAGTTTGCGGCAGACGGCGGTGACATGGGAATGGAATGTCACGCCGTTGTATAGCGGCACGCAAATCATCGACGGCTCCATTACCATCGAGTGGACGCCAACGTCTGCGAATGCCCACGCATTGCCCGCTAATCCGACCTTCACAGTCGCCACCATGGATACATCGGTGGACGTGAGCGCCCCCGCAGCGACGCCAACCTCAGGCCCAGACACCGGAATCATCGATGTCGGCCCCTTCGCGATCGACCAGGCGGGCCTGACAACCACCATTCTGGGCGCGCTGATCGTAGCGGTCATCGCGTGGCTGTCGCGACGCGCCTACACCCGAACGAAGGCGATCCAACGCGCCGCGCTCAAGAAGCGGCGCCCGCCAACGCCATAGCACGACGTGGCGGCTACGGCGTCACCCCACCCGGCGACGATGATGGCACGTTCGCGTAGCCGGTCAGCTCCACATAGCCCTCGCCCGCCACTGGCTGGCCTGCCGCCGAGCCGCTGACGCTCACAGCGCCTTCCCAATACGCCACGCCAGTCGAGCGGGTCGTCACGAGTTCCTGATCTTGCAGCAGCGGCGCCAGGGTCAGCGTCACCTGGCTGGGCAGCGTCACCTTCCAGCCGGAAGGATAGACCCCGCCCGTCACGGAACTCGTCCACGACCCTGTCGCCTGAGACTCGATCTGCTGCGGCGGAATCTCGCTGGCGCTCCCATCAGGCGCGACGGCGGTGCCAAACGTCGAGACGGGGCGTTTCTGGGCGTCGCGAATGATGTAGAGCATGTATTCCGTGTGGTTGGCCAGTTGAAGGCTGTACCAGTCCCATCCAGAGCCCGAAACCGAGATAAAGTTGCCCCATTGGTGATCCATCCACGCCTGCCCGGTCACGTTCACCGGCGCGCCATGGTCGGCCAATGTTCCCGTCACCGTCATCAGTGGCCGCGAATAGTAATACGAGAAGCCAGACGGCCCATACGAGATCAGTCCGTTCCCGTTGTGCAGGATAGGATGCGGCAACTGGTCGACCAGCGCAAGATCGATGCTGTAGCCATTCATGTTGGCGTTCAGCGCATCGTGGCCGTTGAGTCCGCGCATCGTCCAGCCGCCGAGCGCCAGATTGAAGCCCGTCAACACACCAGCGGGCGGCGGCGCGGCGCTCGATGAGAAGCCCGAGCGCTCATCGTAGTGAAATTGCCCAGCGGTGAGATCGCTGATGGCGAAGTGCGCGGCGTAATAGGGTGGCAGCGCGCCTCGCAACGTCTGGAAGAACGTCAACTCAAAGCCATAGGTATGCGCGTGCCCCTGTGTGTCGCTACCCTGCAGGTGACCGGTGTAATACCACCACTCGGTGAGATCCTGATGCGGAGCCTCATCGAGCGGTAAGGCGACCGGAGGCAGCGGTGGCTGAGTCGGCGCGGTAGCGGCAACCTTCGGGAGAGTACCCGTCGTATGAATCGTGCCTGGCACGCCACAGCCTGCCAGCAGCGCCACCAACGCGAGCATGGCGAGCGTCGTCAGCGTGCGTGGCGTCAGCGCAGAAGTAAATCGTCGCAGCATACCGTCTCTATCCTGTTTCATCGTGCGCCTCGCGTCGGCAGCGTCGAATCATCCTGCGGAGTGGAAGCGCCTTCCAGCGCCTCGTGGTACGTCTCGCTGGGGAGCCAGCGATTGAACGGCCACGGCCACCACCAGTTGATTTCGCCCAGCAGCCGCATCGTCGCGGGCGCCAGCAGGCCGCGCACCAGCGTCGCATCCAGCGCGACAGCCAGCGCCATGCCCACGCCCAGCGCCTTCACGATCACCATATCCGCCGAGGCGAAGGCCGCGCTCACCAGAATCACAATGGCCGCCGCGCTGGTGATGATGCCACCACTGCGTTCCAGGCCAAGCGCGACACTCATCGTATTATCGCCGGTCTGCTCGTGCGCCTCACGAATGCGCGAGAGCAGGAAGACTTCATAGTCCATCGAAAGGCCGAAGAGCGCGCAGAACATCAGAATTGGTGAACTGGCCTCGACATAGCCCAATGGCGTGAAGTTGAGCAAGTTGCTGAAGTGGCCCTCCTGGAAGATGAAAACCAGCGCGCCATAGCTCGCCAAAATCGAGAGCGTGTTCATCAGAATCGCTTTGAGCGGCAGCACCAGCGAGCGGAAGAGCAGCGATAGCACGATATACGTGATGAGCGCGATCAGCAGCAGCGCATAGGGAAAAGCCCCATAGAGCGTGTTGACGTAGTCGATGATGCCGGCAGTGCCGCCATCCACCAGCACCCGCAGATTCCCGTTCGGCGGCGTGGAGCGAATCGCTTGCACAAGCGCCTCGGAGCGCTGGTCGAGCATGCCATACTTGCTGTAGACCTGCACCAGAGTAATCTGATTGCCCACCATCGCACTCAACGACCGCGTGATATAGGGATCTGCGATAGCCTGTGGGTTGGCGTAGAGCGTCTCGTACTGTTGCAGCGTCAGCCGTGGATCGAGCGAGACAATGCTGGAGACGCGCGTGACACGCCCATCAGCCTCGATGCGCCGCACATACTGATCGAGAGCGACGATGTTTGCCGGCGCGAGTGGGCTGCCTTTCGTCTCCACCGCGAGCACAATCGGCGTCGTCTCACTCTGGTCGAATTTGTTCGTCAGCGTGTCGAATGCGGCGCGCGACTTGACCGAGGTCGGCAGAATCGAGGCGTCCGGCGCGGCCAGGCGCACGTTTAGAAACGGCGCGCCCAGGAGCAGCAGGAACATCAGCGTCGGCAGCAACGTCAGCACGGGGCGACGCATCACCCACAGCGAGAGGACATGCCAGAAGCCATGCTCTTCACGGTAGTCCTTTTGCGCGCCGAAGCGTGGCAGACGGACGGGCAGCGCGTTCACTCGCGTCCCAATCACGCCGAGCAGCGCAGGTAGCAGGGTCACCGCCGCGATGATGGAGAACGCTACCGTGAGCATGCCGCCGATGCCGACCGAGTGCAATTCGTTGAGTGGGAAAATCACCAACCCAAGCAGACCAATCGAGACAGTTAGGCCGGAGAAAAAGACCGCACGACCTGCCGTAGACATGCTGATGGCGACCGCTTCTTCTGGACTGTGGCCCCGCGCCAGCTCTTCGCGGAATCGGCTAACGACGAAGAGCGAGTAGTCTACGCCAAGGCCCAGACCAAACAGCGTGGTGATGTTGAGCGCGAAGATCGAGACGGGCGAGTGCGAAGCGATGAGATAGAGCAGCGCCAGCGAGATGGCCACGCTGCACCCGCCAACCATCGCCGGCAATGCCGCCGCCACGAGCGAGCGGAAAACGAGGACAAGCGCCAGCAGCGCGAACGGGAACGCAATCTCTTCCGCGCGTCGCAGGTCCGCCTCACTCACCGACTGGATGTCCGCATAGAAAACGGGGCCACCGCCGATGGCGACTTCGAGATCTGGCTGACTGGTGATGCGCTGTCGCAGTCCAGGAAGGTCGCTCGGCGCATTATCCGGATTCGACTTGAGCAGAACTGAAGTGAAGGCGCTGTGGTGATCGCGAGAGACCTGCGACGGCGAGATCGTGTATGGCACAATCGCGCTGACCGCTGACCAACCCTGCAGTTTGGCCGTCGCGGCGGTAGCTTCCGCGATGAAGCGGGGGTCATTTGCCGTTAGCGTCTTGCTGGTGAAGATGACCAGCACCGTGGTAAAGCTCGTATGCAAGCCATGCTGGAGGGCATCGATGGCCTTTTGCGATTCCATGTCGGGGCTAGAGAATCCGCCGGGAGAGAGGACCTCCGCGACGCGTGGCGCAAATGGAATACTCACGAGCGCCGCAACCAGCCACAGGCCGAGAACCCAGAAGCGCAGGCGCACCATAGCCTGCCCAAGCCGATAGAACATGCGCGCGGCCTTCCAACCCAGCGCTCGCTTGTCGGGGCGCCAACGCTGGGGGTATGATGGGCGAGTCCCCACAACGCGACGCTCTGCGCAACGTCACGATATGGGAACTCACTAGAGAGTTTGTACACTGTTTGCATACAGAAATCAAGCGGTAGCCAGTTAACTGACTCACACTTGTTGTATATGCCACGTCCAGATCATAACGCGCGTGAGTGCTGCGATGCGTGTCCTGGCGAAGGCGAGAGGGGCTGCGCGTGGCAGAAGAGCGACTCACGATTAGCGTCAACCGTCAGGCGTACCACGACTATTTCGTGGACGAGACCATCGAGGCGGGGCTGGCGCTCACAGGAACCGAGGTAAAATCCATCCGCGCGGGTCATGTCAACCTGCGCGGCGCCTATGCGCGCGTCAAACAGGGCGAAGTCTGGCTCGAAGGGATGCACATTGCCCCCTACGAGCAGGGGACGTACATGAACCACGAGCCCATGCGCCCGCGTAAGCTCCTGCTGCATCGTCGTCAGATCGAGCGACTGGTCACGCGCACACAGGCCAAGGGGCTCACGCTCGTTCCGCTGCGCCTCTACTTCGCCCACAATCTGGTGAAAGTGGAAGTAGGTCTTTGCCGCGGTAAAAAACTCTACGACAAGCGCGAGTCGATTGCGAAGCGCGACGCCGACCGCGAGATGGCCCGCGCCCTCAAGCAGCGCTCGCAGGACTGGTAAGCACAAGGAGGCGGAAACCACGCCTCCAGCCTCCGCGCTACCCCTCCCGCGGAGGCTCCCGCTGTCCCAGCTTATCCCACTGGCCGCGCATCATGACCGCCGCCACGATCAGGATCGTCGTCAGGAAGATGATGGAAGCGATGCCAAGCACGACGACCATACCCATAGCCACACTCCTCGCTTCGGCGTTCCAATACGGCGCCCATCGCCGACGCCGTCTCATGCCCACACCACGGTAGCACGCCGCAGGCTCCCCCCGCGAGAGGCGCGGCAAATAGATACCACATTGAGACTTTGCATTTTCCGTAAGATGTGACAGTATAGATATAAGGATTTCAAACGCGCGAAGGCTGAAAAATTCAGCACTTTCAGCTTGCTGAAAAGCACTTGGCACGATTCTTGCTCTAGAGCGACCTGGCGCCATCTGGGTCGTGAGCACATGACCCGATGGACCCAATATTCACCTAGGGACGCCGGATGCGTAGGGTAAGGAGGGAACATTCGTGGACACGCTCGAATTGCGGGTTGATACGTCCGTCTCACAGCAGGCGACGCCGAATATTTCGTACCGACAGATCGCCGCTGTGCGGTTGCTTCAGCTGCCGAACCAGGAACTCGAAGCCACCATTGCACGCACGCTCGAAGAGAATCCAGCATTCGAGGCCGAAACACGTGCCTGCTGCCCTCGCTGCAACAATCCCCTGGAATCACCGCTCGCCCCGTGCTCCATCTGCGGCAATGCGCCGCGCTCCACGACTGAAGAGCGCCAGCGCGACGAGACCACAGACTTCGAAGGCCCCGCCTATTCGGGAGGCTCATTCACCGACGATGAGAACGACGACCCGATGAGCCGTGTCGCGGCCACTGCGCCCACCGGCGAAGCGCTGCTGCAAACCCTCTGCCTGAGCATTCCATCGGAAGACGCGGAAATCGCAGAATATCTGGTCGGCAGTCTCGATCATCATGGCTTCTTGCCTGCGAACATCGTCCCCGACGCTGCCGAGACGCTTGGCTGCGAGGAAGAGCGCGTCGAGAGCGCATTGAAGGCGCTGCAGCGACTTGATCCCGCTGGCATTGGCGCGCGTGGCGCGCAGGAATGCTTGCTGATTCAGCTCGACCGCCTTGCCGAAGCGGGTACGCCTCATCCACTGGCGGTGACGCTGGTGCGCGACCATATGAAGGATGTCGCCTATCGCCGCTTCCGCGATGTGGCGCGGCGCCTCGGCCTGACACCCAAACGCATCGAGACGGAATGGGAGTTCATCCGCCACGACCTCTATCCGTATCCCGCGCATGGATTCGATGCGACCTCCGGCTCGCTGACATCTACCGCCAATCCCGTGCGGCCAGACGTGGTCATCCGTGCGACGGCCAATGGCTTCGTCGCCGAAGTCGTGGAGCGCAACCGCTACGTGCTGCGGGTCAACCCGGAGTATGTCTGGGCGCGTAAGAACCTCACCCGCATGCAATGCGACGACGACGCGCGCACACACATCCGCAGTCATGTCGAGCAGGCGCAGACATTCATCGCGGCGCTGCGCCAGCGCTGGGAGACGATGCAGCGCGTCTCAGACGCCTTGATCGAGATGCAGCGCGAATTCCTGGAAGTCGGGCAGAGCGCGCTCAAGCCGCTGACCCGCGCCGATGTCGCCCACAAAATCGGCCTGCACGAGTCCACGGTGAGCCGCGCGACTGACGGCAAGTTTGTCCTGCTGCCCAATGGCCGCACCGCTTCCTTTGACGACTTCTTCGACGCGTCGCTGCCCGCCAAGAAGGCGCTGTGCGACATCATCACCGAAGAAAACACGCAGCGCCCCTATAGCGATGAGCAGTTGATGCGCATCCTCCAGCGCCAGGGCATCCTGATCGCGCGGCGCACCATCGCCAAGTATCGCGAAGAGTTGCAGATTCTGCCGTCACGCCTGCGCCGCACCCGTGGAGCGAAAGCCGACCAGCCAGCGCGCCAGAGCGCCGCGATGATGGCGATGGCCTAACATCCGCGACCGTCCGAATCTGCGCGCGAACACCAGAGAGCGGCGCCTATGTGGCGCCGCTTTTTTCTGCGCCATATAGCCCTCCATATAGCCCTTACGTGGTAAGACTTCACAGATGCGCAAGTAAGTACTTGCATGCCATCAGTCTCTTGCGCTACACTCTCCTCAGTCGAGGCGAGAGAGGCGGGTGGGCGCTGCCCATGATGAGAGTGTGGGACGACATGGTAGACACCAGCGAAACAGCGCGTGACCGCATATTACAAGCGTTTCTGCATCTCGTTTCACAGCGTGGCATCGAGGCGACCACAACTCGCGCCGTCGCTCAGGAAGCGGGCGTCAACGAAGTCACTATCTTTCGTCAGTTCGGCGATAAAGCGAGCCTCGCGCGCGAACTCTTTCGTCACTTCGGCAATCCTGAATTCATCAAGTCGTTCCCCATCGAGGTCGACGCATCAACACCGGAGTTGGCCGTAGAAGGGATACGACGAAGCGCGCTGCTCATCTACGATACGCTCAAGCAGCGCACCGACTTGCTGAACTTTGGCCTGAGCGAAGCCTGGCGTTATCCAGATCTTGCGCCGGCGGTAAGCGCCACCATCAGCGCTGCGCAAGCCTACCTCCAACGTGTCATAGAAGCCGCCAAGCCCATGCTGCGCCAGGAGGTTGAGCCCGAGGCAAGTGCGCTGCATCTGCAAGGGCTGCTGGCGCTCAGCGTGATCTGGCAGACACGTGGCCTCATCACGCACACCGATGAGGAGTGGAAACACATCATCGAAGCGAATATCCGCCTGCTGGTCATCGATCATCCCTGATGAAACGCGCAACCGCAAATCCACACCTTACCTTCGGTCCAAAGGAGAGGAGAACTATCATGTCAGAGGCGCAGCCCGCGTTGAGCGCCCTCGGAGTTGCAGCGGACACTGACAACGCCGCAATCGCGATGCGCGACCTCGTCAAACGCTTCGGCGCCTTTACCGCGCTCGATGGACTATCACTCACGGTCGCTCGCGGGGAAATCTTCGGTCTGCTCGGGCCAAATGGCTCCGGCAAGACCACTACGATCAATATCATCAGCGGACTCTCGCAGCCGACGAGCGGCGAGGCGCGTGTGTTAGGCTACGATGTCACGCGCAATCCACGCGCTGTGCGGGCCAGCCTTGGCGTTGTGCCGCAAGAAACCGCGCTCTATGAAGAACTCTCGGCCTGGCGAAACATGATGTTTCACGCCGAACTCTACAATGTCCCACGGCGCGAGTGCGACAGCCGCATCACGCGCCTCCTCGAACTCGTACAACTCGCTGACCGCAAAGATAGCCGCGCCGGAACCTTCTCGGGCGGCATGAAGCGGCGTCTCGCGCTGGCGCGTGCGCTCCTGCATGATCCCCAACTCATCTACCTGGACGAGCCCACGCTCGGCGTGGATGTGCAGAGCCGCCGCGCCATCTGGGACTACATTCTCGACCTCAAATCGCGAGGCAAAACCGTCCTCATCACCACAAACTATTTGGAAGAGGCCAGCGCGCTCTGCGACCGTCTTGCCATCATCGACCACGGCAAGTTGATCGCGCTCGGCGCTCCCGATGAACTTCGCCGCCGCTTCGGCGATACTATCATCGAGATTGGCATGGAGCA
>DASVZC010000055.1:0-18009 GCA_036391835.1 Ktedonobacterales bacterium
CCGCCTGGCTCATTCTGCCGCCTGGCTCATTCTGCCGCCTGGCTCATTCTGCCGCCTGGCTCATTCTGCCGCCTGGCTCATTCTGCCGCCTGGCTCATTCTGCCGCCTGGCTCATTCTGCCGCCTGGCTCATTCGGCGCGCAGGGTGTGACTACGCCTCGGCTGTGGTCGTGGGGCTCCCTGACAGCGTTCGCTCGATTGGGCCAGTATAGACTGGACGCAGCGCCAGGGCCAGCCGCAGCGCCAGTGTCAGCGTCAATCCAAGCGCGAATCCACCGCCAATGCCCATGATCAGCCCCGTGTTCAAGCCAAGCCACGGTGAGATGTCGAGGCCGTAGCAATGTATACCTGGACGACACACCGGGGGACTGGAGAGATAGAGCAACGTCCAGGACAGGCCAAAGACGATTCCTGTGATGCCTCCCGAGAGGGGAGTGAGCCACAGTGGAGTGAGCGCGGCCCGGGTCGCGCTACCATTAGTCGCGCGTTGGCCCGCGAGCAGTCCCGCGAGCGCGGCATAGAGCGTCAGCCATACCAGCGCCGCGGCGCCAGCGCTCGCCAGCCACGGGAGCGCGAGTCCCTCCCGAGCCCACGCCTTTGTCAGCGTTGTCTGCGACAAGCACACGCCCCACGCAACGGCGCTGAGCGCCATCAAGGTGATATTACCTCGTTGGCCAAAGCGCACAGGCAGGCGGATTCCTACCTCTACCGCCAGAGCGCAGACGCCACAGAGGAGTGCGGCTCCTTTTGCGAGGAATCGCCAGCCGCCGGCCGCATCGAGCAAGCCGCCGGGGATGAGGTAGACATTCGCCAGCGTGACGAGCGCCACCAGCGCCGCGCCTGTCGCCATCGCAATGAGTAGTCGTATGCCTGCGTCTGTCCAGCCACGCATGACGCGCTCCGCTTTCCGCTCGATGATGGCGACTTCTCCCTTGCAGATGTGACGCTGTCAGGCTGCGATATTTTCAGCTTGTGCGCTAGAAGATACGACAGAGGCCCCTACTCCCATTCCTGGAAGCAGGGGCCTCTGTTCGGTCAGGCGTGAATGACTACGCCTGCGGCATCAGTTGTGGGTTGGCGACCGGGCGGACGATTGGCTCGCCGCTCGCCGTCACTTTCACCACATCGTTCTCCACCGTCACCGTGGCCGTCTGGCCCGGTTGCACTACTCCGGAGAGCAGCGCGTCAGCCAGCGTGTCGTCCACGTTCGTCTGGATGGCTCGGCGCAGCGGTCGCGCACCGAAATCGGCGTCGAAGCCCACACGCATCAGGAACTCGCGCAGGTCGTCACCGTATTCCAGGACGATTTCCTGCTCGCGCAGGCGCACCGCAGACTGCTCCAGCAGCAGATCCACGATCTTCCGCAGTTGCTCGCGGCCCAGCGAATGGAAGACAACGATCTGGTCGATCCGGTTGATGAACTCAGGCCGGAACGCTCGGCGCAGACCTTCCATCGCACGTGCGTGCTTCTGGGCTTCGGCGCTGTCCTCGGCGTTCTCCGCGTCACCCCACTTGGATGGCGTGAAGCCGATGTTCGCCCGACGAATTTCCTCGGTCGCGGCGTTGCTGGTCATGATGATCACAGTGTTCTTGAAGTCCACTGTGCGCCCCTGACCATCCGTCAGCCGACCGTCGTCCAGAATCTGCAACAGCGCGTTGAAGACCTCGGGATGCGCCTTCTCGATCTCGTCGAACAGCACCACGCTATACGGGCGTCGGCGCACCTGCTCGGTCAGTTGGCCGCCTTCGTCATAGCCGACGTACCCCGGAGGGCTGCCGAACAGACGCGAGACCGTGTGACCTTCCATGTATTCCGACATATCCATGCGGATCAGCGCATCGGGGCTACCGAAGATCTCGGCGGCCAGCGCACGCGCCAATTCCGTCTTACCAACACCAGTTGGGCCCATGAACAGGAACGAGCCAATCGGACGGCGCGGGTCTTTCATCCCAGCGCGCGACCGGCGAATCGCCCTGGCGACTGCGCTAATCGCCTCATCCTGACCGACGACGTGCTTGCGGAGGTCGCCCTCCAGGTTGATGAGGTTCGCGCGCTCGGATTCGAGCATCTGCGTCACTGGCACACCAGTCCAGTTCTCGACAGCCTTCGCGATTTCCTCGGTTGTCACCATCAGGGTTGGCGAGCCCTTGGTCTTGGCCTGGGCCTCGTCGAGCTTCTGCTGCAGTTTCAGCTCTTGCTGGCGCAGAGACGCAGCCTTCTCATACTCCTCAGAGAGCGCGGCGGCTTCCTTCTGCTGCTGCAGTTCGTTCAGCTCGCGCTCCAGTTCGTGCACCGCCTCTGGGCCAATCAGCCCGCTCTCGATGGCGCTCAGCCGCAGCGCAGCTGACGCTTCGTCCATCACGTCGATCGCCTTGTCGGGCAGGAATCGGTCGTTGATGTAGCGGTCAGAGAGCTTCACAGCCGCCTCGATCGCCTCATCGGTGATGCTGACGCTGTGATGCGCCTCGTAGCTTGGCCGCAGGATGCGCAGCATGGCGATGGCTTCCTCGACGGACGGCTCACCAACCTTGACCGGCTGGAAACGCCGCTCCAGCGCCGCATCCTTCTCGATGTGCTTGCGATACTCGTCGAGCGTGGTCGCGCCGATCACGCGGAGTTCGCCGCGTGAGAGCGCCGGCTTGAGCAGGTCAGCCGCGCCGACCGCGCCCTCTGCCGCGCCAGCCCCAACGACAGTGTGCAACTCGTCGATGAAGAGGATCACCTCAGGATTCGTGCGCGCCTCTTCGAGGATGTTCTTCACGCGCTCCTCGAACTGGCCACGGAACATTGCGCCCGCGACCATGCCGCCCATGTTGACTGAGACAATGCGCGCGTTGCGCAGGGTCTGTGGCACATTGCCCTCGGCGATGCGGCGGGCAATGCCCTCGACAATCGCTGTCTTACCAACACCCGGCTCACCAATCAACACAGGATTATTCTTCTGGCGGCGACCCAGCACCGTGAGCACGCGCCGAATCTCACGGTCGCGCCCGCTGGCGGGATCGAGCTTGCCATCGCGGGCATCTTGCGTCAGATCGCGGCCATACTGGTCGATAGTCGGTGTCTTGCTGTGCTTGTTCGGCTCGCGCTGCGCGGTGGCCGTGGAATTGGGCCGACCGCCAAAGGCGACGCCGCCGTTGCTGCCCACTGCGCCGCCGTTGTTGAAGAACGTGTTGAACATGCTGCCGAAGTCGTTACCGCCACCGTTCTCGGCGTTGACCTGGCCAAGCAGTTCCTCGGCGCATTCGCGGCAATAGAAGTGCTGCTCGCGGCGTCCGTTGGTGACCGAATTCAGGCGCACCCGGGCGTCGTTGATTTGGCAGCGCTCACATTTTTGCATGTCGTCCCCCTCTATATCCAGGGTGTCGCGCGAGCTCTACACGGCTTTCGCCTCTTCGCGCGATGGTCTTGATCTATCGAATTCGCCGCGTCTCGCATTGCTTTTAGCAGCGAGGCGCGCACGCCTTCTGGCTACGTTTGGTTTACTCTTCGACCTCTGTCGCCTCATCAGCGTCCAGGATGGTCTTGCGCGGGCGTCCGCGTGGTCTGCGAGTCGGCTGCGCCGCCGCAAATCGCTCGAACACCTCATCGGATGTGAGTTGGTCTCCCGCCATGACCAGATAGGCGCGTGTCCACAGCGTCGGAATGCGTGTAAGCTCCGGGAATTCATCGCGCAAGATACGCGATGTGTGGGCCTTGATCTGGCAGACGATACGATGTGGGGCCAGTGTTGGTGGCGCCGCCGCCGCCAGATACACTCGATCGGGCAGCACCAGCACCGTCAGCGGATGGAACTCCACATCGTTCGCGCGTTCCTCTATGAGCGCGCGTAGTCGCTCAGCCACTTCACCAGTCAGACATGGCTTTGAGCGCATTGGACCCCAGACGAAGTGATACGTGATACTCCACGTATCATCCGCGTCGGGTGGATTATTGTGTATATCCATGTCACTCACCTACATATTTTTACCGCATGCGCTCAACCGATGTCAAGTGCTGCGCTGACCAATGTTGTAGATTCGTGAACGCGATCTACACAATTAATTCTATAGAATGTACGCAAGGTCGGCAACAGAAGTTGCGCGAAATTGCGTTAGATTCGTGCTAATTAACGCAACTCTAACAAAAGTGAAGCGCAATGGGAGCAATCCGCCACCGAGTTTTTGGATGGTGTTGACGTGCGCTTCGCGCGCGTGTTATGCTCTGCCCAACGAAAGGAGGTGATGTGCAGTGAGTGAACGTTTTAGCCGCGCAGGCGGTTTTGCTACACTCCGCGCTAATTCTCTGGAGGTGGTGAGCCGCTAGCGTTTTCGCTGCGGTTCCCGCCTGCGAGTGGTCTTCGGACCAGGAGCGGAATAAGCCGCCACGACGGTGGGATGTTTCCCCGCCTGCGCGGTAACGGTCAGGGCGACAACCAGACGGTTGTCGCCCTGATTTTTTATTGCCTGTGTGTGTTTGATAGTTTGACCTCGACCTGACTCAGGCTGTGGGAACTGCGCCCTGCGCCTTGATCGCCGTCCAGAAGAGATTCGCCAGCGCCAGATAGCCCTGGTCAGAGGGATGGAAGCCGTCGCCGGAGATGTAGTCCGGGTGGCTCGTCAGTTCGGAGTTGAAGAGGTCTATCAGCGTGTCGTGGTGGGCTGTGACCGAGGCATTGATCACCGTGTTCCACTGCTGCGACATCGCCCGCACCGAGGCTACCGTCCCCGGCGCCCCGCAGAATGTGCCACCAGCCGCCGCCTGCTGAATGGCGGGCAGTGTGCTGAAGTCTGGCGCATTGGCGACGAAGACTTTTGCGCTTGTCTGCTGCGCGAGGTCGGTGAGCAGTGTGTTCAGGTCAGCGCCATATTGCTGCAGCGGGACACAGTTCTTGAAATCGTTGCCGACGAGCCAGACGGTGATGAGGGTTGGCTTTGCGGCGACGGCCTGCGGCAGTTCATCTCTGATGGCGCCGCTCAGTGTTTCGCCACTGATGCCCAGATTGAGCGCCGCCGACCCCTTGGGCAGACGCGAGATGAGCAGCGGAACGTAGGCCGTATGGTTTTGGTCGGAGGCGCCCACACCAACGGCGTCTGAGGCGCCGATTGCGATGTAGCGCACGGTCGGGCCTGCGCTCGCGGCGCTTGTTGTCGTAGCGGTCGGGCGCACGGCGGACGCAGAACCACCAGGCGACGAGGTGGTTGGGGCGGCGCCACATCCTGCGAGCGCCAGCAGCGCGGCGAGCATTCCCCCGCGAACAGTCCTCCAGAGGGCGATACGACTCGGCATGCGGTTCGTGGCTCCTTCTCTCATCCCCGCGCGTGCACGATGGAGATGTTGCGTGCGCGCGTCACAGGCGCGCACTCGGAGAAAATCGTAGCCGCTGCGGAGCGAGAGCGTCAAGTCAGGTCTACGCTGCTTGCGCCCCTGTAGGCGTCCACATATACTACCTGCGGCGCGCGAGTCGGTTTCAGCGCCATACATGAGAGTATCTCGCTGCTCGCTGATTTGGCGGCCGCGAACGATAGAGAGAAGGTAGCGCGTGCGTACGCTGGTGACCGGTGGAGCTGGATATATCGGGAGTGTGATTGTCGAGGAATTGCTCAACGAGGGCTACACTCCAGTCGTATTTGACTCCTTCGCCAAGGGCCATCGCGCCGCCATACCTGAAGGCGTGACGGTCGTTACAGGCGACATCAGCGATACTGCGCTGCTGATCGAAACGATGCGCAATGAGCGTATCGACGCGGTGATTCATATGGTCGGACTGATCGAGGTCGGACTCTCCGCGACCAACCCCGCCGCGTTCTTCGAGGTGAATGTAGGCGGCAGCATGAGTGTGCTGCGCGCCATGCTGGAGACGGGCGTGAAACGGCTGGTCTTTAGCTCGACCGCCGCCACCTATGCCGCCGATGCGCCACTGCCTCTGCGCGAGGATGCGCCGACCGTCCCGACGAGCGCATATGGCGCCTCGAAGCTGATGGTGGAGCAAATACTGTCGTGGGTCGCGCCTGTGCATGGGCTGATGTGCACCTCTCTGCGCTATTTCAATGCCGCCGGCGCCACAGAGCGCAACGGTGAAGCGCACGAACCAGAGACGCACCTGATTCCGCTGGTGCTGAGCGCCGCTGAGAGTGGGGCGCCCGTCACCATCTTCGGAACTGACTATCCGACGGTAGATGGCACAGGCGTGCGCGACTACATCCACGTGCGCGATCTGGCGTCAGCGCATCTGGTGGCGCTGGGCCGCACAGAGCCAGGCGTCGCGATCTTCAATGTCGGCTCAGACACCGGCTATTCTGTGCGCCAGGTGATCGAGATGGCGCGGGAAGTGACAGGGCAGCCAATCGAGGTGATCGAGAAGGCGCGCCGCGCAGGCGACCAGTCAGCGACGGTCGCTACGTCCGATCTCATCCGCCGCGAACTGGGCTGGCAGGCGCGCCAGAGCGACCTGCGCACCTTGCTCAGCACGGCGTGGGCCTGGCGGCGGTCGCACCCCAACGGCTACGCGGAGTAGTGTAGCCTGTCTTCTCGGCTCTCAATCTCTACCAGCGCCAGCCGCGCCGGAGCGCCGCCAAGGCCACAGCGCGGCTGGGGAGTAGCGCCCGCGTCTGGCTCCACGTCGTCTTCAGCAGCGGATAGGCGATGTAAAGGCCAGCGATAGGGGAGACCAGCGCGAAACCGAGTGAAGTAACTCCATATTGGAGTTCGGCATCTACGTATCGCTGGGTGAAGCCGAGTTGGTAGAGCGCGCTGAGCGGTCGCCACAATGGGCTATACATCGGCGTGAACTGGCAGATAGGATCGTAATAGTAGCTCCGGCCACAAATCGCAAGATTCGACAGGCCGAAGACCGCTGAATCCAGTCCAATCCATAAGGTGAGCGCCAGGACGCCTAGCGCAAGCAGGTTGACCCACAGGGTGCGCGAGGGCCGCTGGGTCCAAAGCGCGAGGGCGAAGGACGCCGGAACGCAGGCGATGAGATAGAAGCGTGGTCCCCAGTACCAGTCGCCACTCCAGCCCCACCATTTCACGTAGACGATAACCATTCCCGCGAGGAAGAGCATCCAGAGCGTGTAGATCGTCGCAAGTGTGCGGCCGTTCTCTCCCAGCGCCGCCAGCCGCTGGCGTATCGGCAGAAAGAGCGCCGGTGTGAAGAAGATCAATCCCTTGCCGAAGGAGAGGAAGGTTCCCAGCAGTCCGAAGAACACGGGATAGCTGAAGCCAGGCCCGAAATTGAAGTTCAAAATTGTTGCTGGCTCTGTGTAGTGCGCGTAACCGGTGGCGAAGATCGAGCCGCGCCGCAAAAATGCCTCTCCCAGGATGAGCGCTGCCGTCGCCACGCCGACGATGACGTAGCGCAGGCGACGCGTGCTCCAGAGGTGATGCGCCAGCGCCAGCGCCAGCCCCACCAGTGTCGCAGGTGTGTTGGCGACACCCAGCGCTATCGCCGTCCAGCCGAATCCGCGTGTCACCCGCCGACCGACGATCGCCGTGACCAGCCCGACCGCGACGAATATCGCCGTGTACATCTCTCCGTAGTAGCTCGCGGCGGCTGTGGGGAACATCGAGCCGACGAGCAGCAGGAGCAGGAACACGCGCAGCGTGCGTTCGTCGAGCAGTGGGCGCAGGAACGCGCGCAGTATGAGGAGTCCCGCCAGGAAGAGCAGCACATTGAAGAATACGATGCCCACTTCCGACGAGCCGAGCGCTGCGCCGAGCAGATAGAGTGGTGTCGAAAAGAGCGGGCCGATGAGCGAATACTTACCAGCAGAGAGGACTCCATGGCTGAGCAGCGCCTGCAATTCCCGGTAGCGATCCATACCATCGCCAGCGATGTAGTAGCGTAACGAGGTGGCGAACAAGAGCATGGTGATGGGCAGCAGCGCACGTGCCCCTGCCCGCTGGAGCGTCCTCCATCGCTGTGGCTCAGGCGTGCTCGCAGGCGCCGCTACGCGTTCGCTTTGATCGAGAGACGTCTTTCGCACCGTTACCCCATCTTCGCCCACAATGACCGTTGCGCCGACCCGCTTGGCGCGACGGTCATGTATATAACGAAGGACTACATCCGTGGATACGGTCAAAGTGGGAGGGGTGATCAGGTTCCCATGTGGGGGATGTGTACCGCTTGCAATGGGCGCCATCCTGTGATACCATACGAAGGCGGTTCGCGAGGGAACTCGCACGCGAGGGCCTGTGGCGCAGCTGGGAGCGCGTCTGCATGGCATGCAGAAGGTCAGGGGTTCGAGCCCCCTCAGGTCCACCATCCAATCCGATATCGCGCAACTGGCGTGACGGCCTTTCACCCCTTTGGGCGAAAGGCCGTTTGCTATGTGCGTGCCCGGTTTGTGACTTCGAGAATGCAGATTCATACGGCGAGATGCGGGTTTCGCTGTGTTCAGGCCCCACGGTGAGAGACCAGGGCGGAGGGGAGCGGCGCTGTCATGGCACGCAGTAAATATCAGCCAGCGGAATTCGAGCCGAAGTGGCAGGCGCGTTGGGCGGAGTCTGGCGATGCGATGGCGCGTGACGACGATCCACGACCTAAGTTCTATAACCTCGTCATGTTCCCCTATCCTTCCGGCGATCTGCACATTGGCCACTGGTACAACTACACCGGCGCCGACATCTTTGGACGCTTCATGCGCATGCGCGGCTATAACGTCATGCAGCCGATTGGCTTCGACGCATTCGGCCTGCCCGCCGAGAACGCTGCCATCAAGCGCAACATCCAGCCTCGCACGTGGACGCTCGCCAATATCGCCAACATGCAGCAGCAATTGCGCCGCCTGGGCGCCGCCTGGGATTGGTCGCGCGAGGTCATCACCTGTCTGCCCGACTATTACCAGTGGACGCAGTGGGTCTTCCTGCAGTTCTACAAGCACGGACTGACCTATCGCACCAAGGCGCCCGCCAACTGGTGCCCCACCTGCAACACGACGCTGGCGAATGAGCAGGTGGTGAACGGCGCCTGCGAGCGCTGCGGCACGACCGTCGAACGCCGTGAGATCGATCAGTGGCTGATGCGTATCACGAAGTACGCCGATGAGTTGCTGAACTTTGATGGGCTGGAGTGGCCGGAGAAGACGCGCCTGATGCAGACCAACTGGATTGGTCGCAGCGAAGGCGCGGAGATTCGATTCACCGCGAGCATTCCCAAGGAGAATCGCAAGCGCGGCCAGAAGGCAAGCGTGGAGTTGCCCGTCTTTACGACGCGACCGGACACGATCTACGGCGTGACGTTCTTCGTGTTGGCGCCTGAGCATCCGCTGGTGGAGCAACTGACCACGCCGGAGCAGCGCGACGCCGTGCAGTCCTACGTGGAGCAGACGCGCCGTGAGTCGGAGATCGAGCGCATGAGCGCCGAGAAGTCGCGCGCCAAGACGGGCGTGCCGCTCGGCTCGTACGTCAAGAATCCCGTCAGCGGCGAGCAGATTCCCATCTGGATCGCAGACTATGTGCTGATGAGCTACGGCAAGGGCGCCGTGATGGGCGTGCCCGCGCACGACCAGCGCGACTTCGAGTTTGCCCGCGCATTCGACCTGCCCATCACTCAGGTGGTGCAGAATGGCGACGAGCCGCTGACCGACCCTGCGACATGGGATGAGGCCAAGCCTGCGCACGGACGACTGGTGAATAGCGGTCCCTTTGATGGCGTCCCCGGCGACGAGGCGACCAAGCGCGTCATCGCGTGGATTGAGGAACATGGAGTTGGCGCTGGCTCGGTAAATTATCGCCTGCGCGACTGGCTGGTGAGCCGCCAACGGTTCTGGGGTTCGCCGATTCCGATTGTCTACTGCGAAGAGCACGGCGCCGTGCCTGTGCCGGAAGATCAACTACCGGTGCGACTGCCGGATGAGGCGGAGTTCAGGCCGACGGGTGAATCGCCATTGCGCTATGTGCCGGAGTTCTTGAATACGACCTGCCCGATCTGTGGTGCCCCGGCGACGCGCGAGACGGACACGCTGGACACCTTCCTCTGTTCGTCATGGTACTTCCTGCGCTACGCCGATCCGCACGACGAAGAACACGCCTGGGACGAGAAGAAGGTCGCCAAGTGGCTGCCAGTTGATATGTATATTGGTGGGCCAGAGCACGCGACCATGCATCTGCTCTACGCGCGCTTCTTCGTGAAGGCGCTGCGCGACATGGGCCTGCTGAACATCAGCGAGCCATTCACGCGGCTGTATCATCAGGGGATGGTGCTAGGGCCTGACGGGCAGAAGATGTCGAAATCGCGCGGCAACGTGATCGCGCCGGATGATGTCGTCACCCGCTACGGCGCCGACGGTGTCCGCGCCTATCTGATGTTCATGGGGCCGTTCGATCAGGGTGGACCATGGAATAATCAGGGCATCGAAGGTGTCTCGCGCTATCTGAACCGTGTCTGGACGCTCGTAACGGACTACGTGGAGGCCAGTGAGGGTCACGGGAGCGCGCAATCGTCTGCTGGCCGCGAGGTCGAGCGACTGCGCCACAAGACCATTGCTCGCGTCACCAGCGACTATGAGGGGCTGCGCTTCAACACGGCGCTGGCCGGCATGATGGAGTTCGTCAACGGGCTGAACAAGGCGCGCGAAGGGGCCGATGATCTGATCCGCGACGCTCGCTATGGCGCGGCAGTGGAGACGCTGCTAACGTTGTTGGCTCCGCTGGCGCCGCACATCGCAGAGGAGCTGTGGAGTCGCACCGGCCACAGTGACAGTGTGCATCAGCAGTCGTGGCCGACGTTTGACCCGGCGATGACGGTGGATGACGTGATCACCATCGTCGTGCAGGTCAACGGTAAGGTGCGCGATACCATGCAACTGCCTGCCGATGTAACGGAGGCGCAGGTGCGCGAGCATGCGCTGGCCAGCGCCAAGGTTGGCGCCGCGCTGGATGGCCGCGAACTGCGCAAATTCATCTACGTGCCAGGCAAACTGGCGAATGTCGTCGGCTAGCTGGCGTCTGCTGCTTCGCCCTGTTCCACTGTCCACAGAATGAAGCGACGTACCTCGGGATTGAACGCATCGTCGCGGGTTTGGTCGCCGCGCCAGGCCTGCGACCGCTCGACCGTCGTGCGCCAGGGCTCGGGCAGCGTCGACAATGCCCACGCTACGGCTTGCGGTTTGGTCTGCGTCGCGCCCGTCGCCAGGGTGTGCAGCATGCGGCACATCGTCTCGACGAAGTAGGCTTTTTCTCCGAGATGTTCTTGCCATCCGGGATCATCGGGGCGGTTGGCGAAGTCTGCCCAGTCGCGCAGGCGGGCGCGCGTGGCGGCGCGCAGGTCTTCGGCGGAGACTGGCGCAATCAGTGTCTTCGGGTCTGGCCCGAACAGAATGATTCCGCGCTCGCGCACGACCCAGCGGTCGATGACCCAGTTCGCGCCAGGCTGACTCCACCCCATCGCCTCACCGCGGTAGATCACCGGAATCCGCTGGCCTGGCTGATGGCGCCAGGCTTCGCCGCGATCGATATTCTTGCCTTCGAGTTGATCGGCGAACGGGTTGGGTAGGCGACTCAATTGCTTGTGCAGGGCGGCGAGCGCGGCGAATTCCGCGTCGGAGAGCGGGCGTTCGGTTACCGCCCAGAAGTCGATATCGCTGGTCGCGGGATCGAAGTCTCCTAACGCCAGCGAGCCATACAGATACACACGTACGAGGTTTCCGCCGAGCGCCTCGCGCATGCCAGCGAGCGCGAGGCGCAGTATTTCCTCGACGTCTGCGGGTAGCGTCATATCTGCGTTCACGCCCTCTTCTTACTCCAAAATGGACCTGTAACGGCGCCCGGAATCGGCGTTGGCGATGGCTCCATTCTCGGTCTATAGTCGAATGTGCAGGGGTCGCGCTCCCTGCGCCGCTAGCAGGACACGTACAGGAGTATAACCATGAGCGAGCCGACACAGAAAGAGAAGGCCGAGCGGTTTCGGCGCATGCACCACGAACGGCCAATGCTGGTTCTGCCGAACGTTTGGGATGCCGCGAGCGCGCGCATCATAGAGCAGGCGGGCTATCGCGCCATCGCCACGACAAGCAGCGGACTTGCCGCATCGATGGGCTATCGCGATGGGCAGCAGATGAGCCGCGAGACGATGATCAAGGCGACGGGTCGCATCGTGCGCTCGGTCGCGCTGCCCGTCACGGCTGATATCGAAGCGGGTTATGGCGCCACGCTCGCTGAGAAGGTCGAGACGGCCCGCGCCGTGATCGCGACAGGCGCGGTAGGCTTCAACATCGAAGACTCGCTGCCTGGTCAGGCTGGCGCGCTGGCCAGTATAGCGTCGCAGGTCGAGTTGATTGCGGCGCTGCGGGCGATGGCGTCGACACTCGATGTCCCAATTGTCATCAATGCACGGGTCGATGTCTTTCTGCGTGCGGTCGGCGCGCCTGAGACGCGCTTCGACCATGCGGTTGAGCGCGCCAACGCCTATCTGCGAGCGGGTGCGGATTGCGTCTATCCTATCGGCAGGCTCGACCACGACGTCATCGAACGCCTCGTGCGGGCGATTGATGGGCCGATCAATATCATGGGCGCCCCGTCACAGCCATCGCTGACGGAGTTGGAGCAGCTCGGCGTGGCGCGCGTGAGTCTGGCGGGCGGCCTGATGCGGGCTGCGCTGGGTCATATCGCTCGCATCGCCCGCGAATTGCGCGAGACTGGCGACTATGCCGCGTTGGCAGCCGATGCGCTCTCAGGTGGGGAGTTCGGCGCGCTCTTCGGCGACTAGGTGGTTCGCAGCGCCTTCGCCAGCGCTCGTACACCTTCTCGCAGTTCATCGGGCGGCGCGCCTGCGAATCCGAAGAGCAGCCCTTCGCGTGGTAGCGGGCGTTCCTCTGACCCGATGATTGGCATGACCGAGATACCGACCGCTGCGGCGCGGTTGGCGACGTCGCCTGCGCGCAGCGTCTCTGGCAGCCACGCCACGAGATGCATGCCCGCCTCTGGCAGATCAACCTCCAGTTGCGCGCCCAGTGTCTTGGTGAGCGCCTGGTAGAGCGCGTCGCGTCGCTGCATGTAGAGCAGGCGGGTGCGACGCAAACGGCGCGCATAGTGCCCCTCGGCGATGAAGTCGGCCAGCGCCATTTGATCGAGCGGCGGGAGGTGCACATCCACGAATCGGCGCGTCGCGATGAGCCCATCGACGAGGGCTGGCGGCGCGACCAGATAGCCCAGCCGCAGCGCGGGGAAAAGCGTCTTGCTGAACGTGCCGATATACACGGTCACTCCTGCGCGGTCGATGCCCTGGAGCGCCTCCAGTGGGCGGCCACTGTAGCGATATTCGCTGTCGTAGTCGTCCTCTACGATCCATGCCCGCGCCTCACGCGCCCAACTCAGCAGCGCCAAACGCCGGCTCAGGCTCATTGTGACGCCTGTGGGGAACTGATGCGACGGCGTGATGACTGCGAGCCGCGCATCAGGGGCCATCACACGACCAGCAGTGACCTGTAGCCCATCACGGTCCACTGGCACGGGGACGAGTCGCGCGCCTGCGGCCAGCAATGCGCCCCGTGCGCCGAGATAGCCGGGGTCCTCGACCCATGCGCTGTCGCCAGGATCAAGTAGCGTGCGCGCCACCAGATCGAGCGCGCCCTGCGAGCCGGAGGTGATGATGACCTGTTCCGGCGAGCAACGTACCCCGCGCGTGATACCAATGTGCGCCGCGATGGCTTCGCGCAATGGCAGATATCCATGAGCCGGCTGGTAGAGCGCGGCGGAGGGCAGCGAATGCCGGGCATGTCTGGTCAGCAGGCGCGTCCACGTCTCGAACGGGAAGCTGGCGACATCCGGCTCTCCCCCACGGAATGTGTGACGCTCGCGGCCTGTCTGTGCGCCATAGAGCGTGCCCGGATGTGGTGTATCGAGCAGCGTCTGCCCGCGCCGAGCGAGAGCGACTGGCTGCGTGGAGAGCGCTTCGGCGCGTGTGCGGAGGCGGTGGCGTGGCGCCCGCATCGCCTGCTCTGGCTGCGTGCGAGCGACTCGTGCGCCGTCGCCCACACGGCTCTCGATGTAGCCCTCTGAGAGCAGCATGTCATATGCGAGTGCGGTCGTATTGCGCGAGACACCGAGTTGCCCCGCAAGCGCGCGGGTCGATGGTAGTCGCGCGCCTATCTCCAGTTGCCCCGTCAGGATGTGCGCTCGTAGCCGCTCATAGAGCTGACGATACAGGGGGGCCGCAATGCTCGGATCGAGAAAGATATCCGGCGCTGCGATGATTGCCGCTCGCTTTGGCATGCCCCTGACCCTTCCTTGCGCCTCCAGTCGGGCCGCACTAAAATGGCCCTGGTGTGCGCGTGCTAAGTGGCTCTTTAGTGGAGACCATTATCATGTTACGCTTTCTCTGTACGTGTGACAAGCAGATGAGACTCATACGGCACTGGCCAAAGGAGGACATGATATGACGGTACGGCTGAATTACGGCAAAGCGGCGCCTAATGCGGTACGGGCCATGAGCGCACTGGAGCGCTATGTTGACAATTGCGGCCTGGAAGCGAGTCTGTTGGACCTCGTCAAGTTGCGCGCATCGCAGGTCAACGGATGCGCGTACTGTGTTGACATGCACTATCTGGATGCCCGCGCTCGCGGTGAGACGGAGCAGCGCCTGAGTCTGCTGGTCGTGTGGGAAGAATCGCCATTCTTCACCGAGCGTGAACGCGCTGCGTTGCTGTGGACTGAGAAAGTAACGCTCATCTCGGTCGATCGTGTACCAGATGAAGTCTATGAGCAAGTGCGCCCGCACTTTACTGAGGAAGAGTTGGTCAACCTGACGCTGGCTATCTCCACCATCAACGCGTGGAATCGCTTCTGCATCCCGTTCCGCAGCGAGCCGGGACACTACACGCCCAGCAAGCGTGACTAGCCGCTCGCGCCAGGCTTTGGGAGGAGGAGATGTCCGTGGCGATTACCGTGCTCAACAGGGACGAATTGAACCACTACCGCGACACCTACGAGTTCGAAGGATTCCGCTAGGTGGGCCGAATGTCTCGTTCATCGTGGTGGATGCCGCGCCCGGCGAAGGCCCACGCCTGCATCAGCATCCCTATGAGGAGATCTTCATCTTTCAGGAAGGGATGGCGACCTTCACGGTGGGCGATCAGACGAGGGAGGGGCATGCGGGGCAGGTCATCATCGTTCCACCCCGTACACCGCACACGTTCATCAACACGGGTGCAGGGCGTTTGCGTCAGGTGGATATCCATGCGAGTGAGCGATTTACCACAGAATGGCTCGAAGCGGAGTGAGCGCACGGTACAGGTCGTCTGCAAGGAAGCAGAGGGCGTATAAGCGCAAAGGAGGGGAGCAAGCCGCGCAAGCCTGCTCCCCCGCAAGATGTTTGACCTGGGTCTCGCATCAGTAGCATGCGACTGGGTCGTTCATCTACAGATATAAACGAGCGCCAATCGAAATAATTACGTTCGACTCACCCGGGCCTATGCGATAGTGGCCCAATCATGCAGTGATCTTCATATGCGGCGGCGAGGCAGCGCATTTTCGGCAGCCAGTAGGTGCGCGGCGAGCCGTTTGTCTCGTCCCAGACGGGATAGAACAACAAGATAGAGAGCGCTAGCTGGTATTCCGCGAGTAGATCATCCCAGGTGTAGTCACGCACGCCAGCGGCGAGCAGTTGGTCGTGATAGCGGCGCAGGCTACGCAGTTCATGGTCGTCGTGTTGGCGCTGCTCGCGTGAGCAGAAGGCGGCGAGCATGAGCGATAGGTCAAATGACGGCATGTCAACCGTGGCAGACTGAAAGTCCACGAGATAGGTTGGCGCCGTGACGCCCTCGCGTGGGACGAGGAATTGTGTCAGATAGCAGTCGCCATGCGCCAGTGTCAGGCGGCGCGGCGTGGACATGCGCGCTCCCAGGCCAGCATGCCACAAACCCGGCAGGCGGGCGAGCGCGTGGTCATAGATGGGCCGCAAGTCATCAGGAAACTCGGTGTCTTCGGCTGCGAGGAATTGTTGCCATTCGCGCTGGCGACGCTCCACATGCGCAGTGAATCGCGCTTCGTCACCTGTCCAATTCGAGAGCGGGAACACCGAGTCGAGTTCGGGACGTCCCCACCAGTAGGCATGAACGTCCGCCAGCGCGTCGATCGCCTGATGTAATGCCGTCTCGTCTGGGATGGAGTCGCCGCACAGGAGATCATCGCGCGTGAGCGGCTCGCGGTGGCTCGCGGAGACATCCGCCAGCAGCAGCGACGAGGCGCGCCGTTGCGCGTCAAAGATCGCTAGATAGCACGGTACGATGGACGGCGGCTGTGGGTCGATCTGCATCACCGTCTGGTAGAAGGCGGCCTCATCACGCGCCGACTCAACCGCCCAATCAATGTCGAGGTTGCGTTTGAGGAGGAGGCGACGTGGCGCGTCGTACGGCGCATCATCGCTATAGGTCAGGGTGAGGTGGACGATGGTGGAGTTGAACGCGCCATTGTTGCGCTCGTCGCATGCGAGTACCGCGCCTGTCGACAGAACGCCTCCTTCCCGCAGCGCCTGGGTGAGCCAGTCGCAGGTGACTTTATCTGTGGCCGCAAGCGCAGAAGTTGTAGCGCCCATGGGTTCGCTCCTCATCCTGCATGCTCTATGTGATCAGAGTGGTCGCCAGACGCTTCTTGCGGCGCTGGCGATGCTTATAAGCGCAGTTCATGGCCATGCTTGCGTAGCCAGCCGCGCCATTCGCGATAGTCGGGACACGTCTGCGCGACCAGCGCCCAGAATCCCACCCCGTGATTTGGCTCTTTCAGATGGCACAGTTCATGGATGACCACATAGTCGAGCGCTGGCATTGGCGCGAGGAGCAGCCGCCAGTTGAAGTTGAGCGATCCCGCGCGCGAGCAACTCCCCCAGCGAGTCTTCTGCTCTTTAATGGAGAGACGTGTCCATGTGTATCCATAGTGCTTGTTCCAGTGGGCCAGCCGCTCAGCGATGATGGCGCGCGCCTGTCGACGGTAGAATGCTTCCAGCGCGGGGCGAGTCAGCGCTTCGTCCTCACGCGGCAGCGTAAGTTGTAGCGTATCGTCCGTCAGGTGCACGCGGAATCGGCCTTCAGGCGCGCCCGTCTGGATGCTCAGCCGCACTGTGCGATCAGCGAGAGTCAGCAGGCGTCCATTGGTCAGAGGTTGTGGCGGCGCAACGGGCGCCACCTTCGCTAGCCGATCGCGCGTGCGGGTGATCCAGGCTTCATGCTCCCGCAGCGCCGCATCCACTCGCGCCTGTGATGCGCCGTGCGGGGCTACGACCTCCAACTCACCTCCCGGCTGTACCAGCAGCCGTACACGTCGCGCTCGCGCGCTCGTGCGCAAGGTGTATTCGAGCGAGCCCTGGCTGAGGGCGATGCTGCGTTGCTCGTGGCGATTGACACTCTTGGGCGCACGCGCCGGCTTGCGCGGAGTTCCCGCTGCGGGTTTAGCCTGGTGGTCGAATGATGGACGTGCGTCATGCTGAGTCATTCTGCGATCATCGCTTTCACTGAAGATTGCGCCTCGCTCCGGCGCCGCGACATAGTCGCAGTTGCGCCAGCGAAACAGCGCACGTCTGCAAGACTCTGGCCGCAGCATACGACATGACGATAGGACAGTGGTTCACTGGTACCTCTGGCGGCAAATAGCGGGAGTTTTGGGCCAAGATGGCAAGTTTGGGGAAATATACTGGCAAAAGGGTTGACGGGTATCTACCGTTGTGTTAATCTCTTTCTTGCGCCACGCGAAAGCCTCTAGCGCAACGGTGGCGACAATACGCCAGATTCGCACATGAACAACTGAAGAGTGAGAAACAGCAGCAGCGTAAATACGCTACGTCATGAGAGCAAAATCATGATGGCGGGTCAAGTCGCGGTCCTCTTCGGAGGGCAGTGATAAGAGACCTTTGAGTAAAATTAACTGTGCAGAGCTAATCAAACGGCCAAGCATAAACTGAATGGCGAGTTTGATCCTGGCTCAGGACAAACGCTGGCGGCGTGCCTAACACATGCAAGTCGAACGGATCATAGCTTTCGGGCTATGGTGAGTGGCGGACGGGTGAGTAACACGTGGATGACGTATCCTCGTGTGGGG
>DASVZC010000056.1:0-8521 GCA_036391835.1 Ktedonobacterales bacterium
GATCGCCTGGCAGGGTTCCGGCGGCGGCAGCGACGAAAACGGCGACAAGTGCGCCTGGAACCAGAACGGCGGTACGTCCACGAACGTGACGTTCGGCTCGAACTTCTACGCTGTGCAGCCGATCTGGAGCAATGGCACCACGACGGCCAGCGGCAGCCACTGTGTCACCACGTACCCGTAACCCCTCGCACATCATCTATCTGTCAGCAGGGCTGACCAAAGGGAGAGGCGTGGCGCCTCTCCCTTTGTCGTGGTTGGTAAGTCGCTGAATCTCCGCTCATTTGTTCTCAAACCTGTTTCCAATGCGGATTCATGCGTATTTTCACCTACATAACGCAGGCAGACGAGGGACGTTCCCTGTGTATACGCCAGAGCCGGTCGGTCGCGCAATTCAGCGTGCAAGCAATAGGCTGCTGGCAGGTGGGGATGAGGGGGACGTCTATGTCCTGGATGCGTATCGCGCTACTTGTATTCGAAGGTGTCATGGGATTGTTCATGGCGTACGCCGCGTATAGCCTGTTTAGTGGTACTCCGCCATCGGTAGCCGCCTCGCGCAAAGCGCTACGTTACCCGCGCTGGTACTGGGCGCTCGCGGGCGTTGTGGCCACAATCGCCGCCATTACCCTGCTCGCGGGTCTTTACCTACCAATCATCGGCGCATTTGGCGCGCTCTGGTGCATCGCCTACTTTATTGTGGCTACCTTCACGCACCTCTTCCGCGCTGACTTCAAGAATCTCGGGCTGCCGATGTTCTTTGCCCTTGTTTTCCTTGGGCTGGCCGCGCTCCAGTGGGGTGAAGTCATGCGCTTGATCACCTACGCGCATCTGCTCTAACTCTAGTGCGTCATGCGCCAATTGGTCGTAACCGGACACAACGTTATGGCGCGTCCAGTGAGTCGCCATTGACTCGCTGGACGCGCCAAGAAATGTCAGCGTTGTAGCGTCAGATATTCGCTAGTGGCGAACTCAGCGTCTACCTAGTAAGAGAGGACACACCCGCCTGCGCCACTGTTGAAGGCATTGCTCCACAGCGACTGCACCGGGAACGACGCGCCGTTCAGCGAGACATTGGCGGAAGCGCCCTGGCCTGAGCTAATCCAGGCGCACTTGTCGCCGTTTTCGGAGCCACTGCCATCGAGCCAGCCACTGCTGGGGAAGATGTCTGACTCCGTCTCAGCGAATTCGTGGCCGCCGACAATCGTAATGCCATCGGTCAGGCCAGCGCTGCCGCTGTTTACGAAGTTCGCGCCGCAACTGGCGCCCGCATCGGTGATGTACGGCATGTTGGTATAGGCGATATTGCCATAGCTCGATGAGGTGGAGCTATGCCATGCGCAATACTGTGTGCCGAAGCCGCTGGCGTTATTGCCAGTCGCCGTGTCGATCACATACTGGGCGGTCGTATTCGCGGAAGCGCTTGTGTTGCCAAAATGCGCTGCGGCATTGACCGCCTCAGCCGCCAGCTGCGACTGGGATGGCCTGGATGGCGCGGCTGACCCATTGTCGTACCACACGCCCAACAGCACGCTCTTCGGGTTGGTAGCGGCGGTTCCCGCGCCATTGCAGAAGTACGTGCCGCTAGCGACACCTTCGCAGTATTGCGTTACCGAGTTGTTCCAGCTACTGCCGCCGACGTGATTGAAGAAGTTCTGTTGAATGGAGGCTTCACCTGAGGGATCGTTGTTGTTCCACTGCGAGCCCCAATAGACGAGGTAGACTCTGTCGGCGCCTGTCTCTACTCCAACGCCACCTGTGCCACCATGATAGTAGAGGTTGGAACTGCCACCACCATGATGTCCCGAGGATTTGATCTTCATCACATGGGTGCTGTGGAGCACGTCGGAGCCATGCGAGCTTTGGCTAGCGCTGACACTCCCGGCGCCCGTCGTTATGAAGAGCGAAGCGACGGCGACGGTGGCGCCCGCAGTGGCGAGCGCGCTCAGGAAGAAGGATCGTTTCACCGCGAGAATTCTCCTCTCGTCTGCGCGCAGTTGGCGCAGATCGGCCTAGCGAGAGCCGCTAGCGAACGTTCAGAATGCTGTGGTCTACCATACCGGAAGCGGTATGATCGGGGATGCACGACCAGGTGACGCACTCCACGAACGACAAGGATTGCGGAAAACGCCTGACACAGGGCCCGCTGCGCAGCATCTAGAAGGATTGACAGGGATACGCTGCAAGAGGACGCTGGGTCATCTCGTCTTGAAGGTATGCGGGTAGCGCACAACGTCCACGCGTAGTTCCTTCCACAGCGGCGACGGTTTCACCCAAGGAAGCTACACATCATCGTGCAAGCATACGGTTCAAGTGATGAGGCAAGCATAACATAAGAGCGGCGACTTGTCACGACCAGACATTCTTCTGCCGTGACGCTCGCCAGTCGCGACATATACAGCCGAATGGTTAACATCTCACGCTTGACTGAACATGGGATGCGTCGGCGTGGACAGATCGGCAGATGTGATGTTTGTGTTACAGTGACACGTAGTATCGTTGGCAGTAGTGGCGCAACGTCGCGCCAGACGGCGCCAGACATAGCCGGGTGTGTGCATGTCATTCTTTCAACTCGCGCTAGCTTTTCTCGCAGGGACGCTGATTACGACTATCATCGCCTGGTCACGGCTGCGCGCTTCAGCGCATCAGCGCGACGCCGCCGAGACGCTCTTCGCGAGCGCCGCGCGCGAGAATCAGAATCTGCGCCGCTCCGCATCGCGCGCGAATGCCAGCATCGAAGGTGTATTGGCGGCATACTCACGGCCTGTGCTGCTCACCAACCGCGAGCGCATCATCCACTACGCTAACCCCGCCGCGCTCGAGCTGCTCCGACTGCCGCGAGAACAGGTGATTGGGCGTGGCTCCGCAGCCGTATTGCAGGATTACGACACAACACAATTGCTCGTGCGCGCGGCGCGACTGGGCGAGGTCTGCGAGCGCACCTTCGACCGTGTGACCACCGGACAGACCTGGCGCGTCGTCGCCACGCCGCTGCGGGTGAATCCGGAAAGCGACGAGGTCACCGATATCGCCCTGACGATTGACGACCTCACCGAATTGCGGCGACTCGAAACCGTGCGGCGCGATTTCGTGGCGCACGTGTCGCATGAACTGCGCACGCCACTTGCCGCGATGCGCCTGCTCGCCGAGACGTTGGTGAATGCGCTGGACCGCGATCCAGCCGCCGCCCGCGGATTTGCCCTGCGGATTGCGACGGAGGCTGAGCATCTCGCCCAGATGGTAGCGGAACTGCTGGAACTCTCGCGTATCGAGTCTGGCAAGATTACGCTGCGTACTGAGCCAACCGATATGGCGGCGCTGATCGAGGTCGTCATCGAGCGCATGCTGCCACTGGCGGATGAGCGCAAGATTACTCTGGCCGCCTCTCTTCCGGAGACGCTACCCGACTCCCTCTGCGATGGTGAGCGCATCGGCGAGGTGCTCATCAACCTCATCCACAACGGACTGAAGTATACGAATCCGGGAGGGCAGGTGACGGTCTCCGCAGGGGTCATCGAAGATGAGATGGTGGTTGCTGGGAGCGGGGCCGCTGGGCATCAGCGCGTGAAGCAGCCGATGCTCGCGGTACGCGTGCGCGACACCGGCGTGGGCATCAGTGATGACGATTTGCCCCGTGTCTTCGAGCGCTTCTTCAAGGCTGATCGAGCGCGTACGCGACAGGTTCCCACACTTACCGAAGCGGAGCAGGGGCAGCCGGCAGGCTCTCAGGCGCAGGCGGCGGCTGGCACTGGCCTGGGGCTGGCAATTGCGCGCCACCTTGTCGAGTTGCACGGCGGGCGCATCTGGGCGGAGAGCCGTGTGGGCCGTGGCAGTGTCTTTTCCTTCACTCTGCCACTTGCGCCTAATGGCTCCCATGTTGACGAGCTAACGCCCAGCCCAACGGCGGTGAGTGCGCGGGACAACTAGCGCGCTCACCGCCGTTTCTCATCCGCTCAGGCTGCAGGCTCGCTGGATGGCATAGAACTGCTCGCTTCGCCTGCTGGTAGCGCATCGCCTGCCAGTCGCGACAGGCCCTGGTAGATATCAGCGCCCGTTATAGCTGTGCGGCTGCTTCGCGTATTGGCGATCTCGCGCAGAAAGTCGGTTTGCAGATCGGTTCCCGTCGCCTGCCACATCAGACTGATGGCGCGGCGTGCAAAAGCGATGTCGTTGCGCGGCTCGATGCGGTCGAGGTCTTCGAAGAAGAAGCCGCAGCTGGTATACATCCACTGGCCGACGAACTGCGCTTCGAGCATCTGCACCGCTCGCGATTCCTGCTCAGGCGTCGCGGGACGCCTGCCAGAGACGCCGTGCTGCGCCCAGAACTCATCCGCCGTGCGCCAGCCATCGCGCAGGCCCAGGTAGCCATCGCGCGCGGCCCACGGGTCGGCCAGATAGCGCGACGCCTCGCGCTCATAGAGATGGTCCAGCCGTGCGCCCAGACCATCGAACGCCGTTCGTAGCGGACGCTTCCACGAGGCGTCGCCCTCTGTGCACCCGCAACCATCACTCCAGCGCGCGACGCCGTGCATGCAACTCCACGAACTGGGCTCGCGCAGCTTCGCCTCGCGAGTGGGTGGATGATCGCGCAGATACTCGTCGAGCGTTACGACCGCATAGCCTGCGGCGGCGGCTGACGATTGGGTCAGGCGGCTGAGGAAATGGTCGCGCCACACTTTGTGATGGCCGTACAATTCGCCATCGCTGGCGACGACGACGATTTGATCTTCGCCGCGCGCCTGCTTCTCTGCGTTGAGGAACGGGGAGAGCGCAACGTGGGCGAACTCATCGGCGTTGCTGGTGATGTCGTTTTGGAACGAGACGCTGCCACTTAGCGGGCCATTATAGAAGAATGCGGTGATCGTCTTGCCATTGGGCAGGCGGATGAAGTGCGGTTCAGTCAGGTCGATTGGCTCGGCGGCCTGCCAGGGAGCCAGCACAGTGTAGGTCACACCGCTCTCCTGAAGCGCAACGAGCGTCTCCAGGTCGGCGGCAGTTTCGGCGAGCCACATGCCCTTCGCGGGTCGGCCAAAGCGCCACGCGAACTCTTGCAGGCCCCACTGGATCTGCGTGCGCTTGTCGCGCGCGGTGGCGAGTGGCAGGATTGTGTGATTGTACACTTGAGCGAGGCCGCTGCCTGCGTTAGTCTGCCGCATACGGGCGCGATCAGACGCCACGATGCGTTCGAGCACAGCGGGTCGCTGCGCTTCGAGCCAGCTGGCTAGTGTAGGGCCGAGATCAAAGCTGATGCGCTCGAAGTTGCCGAGTTCAGCGTTTGGGGCATAGCACTCCGCGGTGATCTTCTCGTTGAAATTATCATACGGCGCGCATCCGGGTTCAGTTGGAACCTGACCCGTAAACGGATCCTCGCGCGGGGGTTGGTAGAAGTGGCCGTAGATACAGAGGTATTTTGAAGTGCCTTCTGACACGCCTGACACCTGGCTTTCCAGCGATTGTACGCGACAGCGCGCACACCCTACATGAACGACCTTCGCGAAGCCACAGTATCTGGGCTGGGCTGTGTTAGCGCCTGTCGGCGCCGTCGAGCGCTCTACCCTTCACTATGGATAGTATACCCCCGCTTCAGCCCGTTTATCACATACCCATCACAAGAGGACTAGGTGATGTCACAATGGCCGCGTGTTTCGGGAACGCTCTATTCACGTCAACGAAACGCTCGCACTGGCGACGTCCACAGGTGACTATCTTCCCTGCCCGAATGCCCGAATGTCCCAATCTAGTTGCATGCGCACGCGCGTCGGGCGACCTTCTCCGTCAGGTAGAAGACCAGCAGCACTAGCACGGTCAATAGCACCGCCTGGCCAGTTCGCCCCGCCGCGCTGGCGACATAGACCAGCCCCAGCACCAGCGCGATTCCCAGCGCCACCAGCAAGGTGCGGCCGAGCAGCGTCGCGATGTAGCGGCGCACGGTCAGCCGACGCCCACTCGGCTGCATCGCAGTCAGCGGGCCAGAGTGCGCTCCAGACTCTCGGCCAGTAGCGGAGCCTGTGAAGGAGTCAGCCCCGGCGTGGGATGTCTCGCTCTCGGCGCGGGCTGATCGAGCTTCCATCGCGGCGATCACAGCGCCTGCGACCGTCAGGCCAGCCGTCAACACAGGCAAGAGCGAGGTAGCGGTGCGATGGGTCTGGCGGAGTGTGGTGATGTGCTGCGAGGCGTTGATGGATGGGTTCATCTGGGTGTCCTCCTGGCGATTATCCCGACCCTCGGGGCGACTGGTGAAGCTGAGCGAAACCAGATGGCCAGCTATGCGCTAATGCCGAAATATTCTGAGTTCCTTTTCGCTCGTCTCCCCTCTCTCTGTTACTTCCCTATTCCAAAATTCACCCCCCAGATCGGTAATCGAGCAGCCCTTTCTGGACTCATCCAGACACTTTGCGACAGGGCATTAGCGCGACCTCGAATCCCTCTTTCTTTGCATGGCGACGTGCGTCCTAGCGGTGGGTAAATCACGCCTCACTCCGCGTGGAGGGCTCTTCAGTTGGCCGCTGCGTCGTTTGGTGAGGTACAGGTCGCGGCGGGCGTTGATCGCTTCGGGGAACACAGGGGTTAAGGAGAACCCGTGCATGTGCCGCCAGCCTGAGCCTTTCGCTACGGAGCCTGCGACGCCGTTGTATAGTGTTTGTTACGCATTTGCCTCGGTAACGCGCAAAGTGTGTGCGCAAAAGTACGCGAAATGGCGCCAAATGTGTAACACGCTACGTATACATTGATGGATGGATGTGTTATCATGACTTCCGAAAGGAAAGTTTTGGTAAAGTGGTGAAATTCAGCCTATTTCATTGGAATTGCACCCGCCAGAGCTTCCCAGAGCGAAGAGTAAGACTTCCGAAATGGAAGTAGGTATTATTACTGTCCAAATCTCAGGTGTTCACCCGATGCGAGCCACATCACAGGCTGGGTACACTGGGATCAACAGTGAACAAATAATATGCAGGTCAAATCGCATCAACTCGCTCATTTCACATGGCGCTGCGCTACGCAACGTAACCAACGCCAGCTTGGGTCCACGGTGAGGCCCAATGGAGAGGATTACGCGCTATGGCTGCTACGCGATCACTCATCGAGGAGCAAGAACTCGACGCGCCTTCGGGTCGCTCGTTCACTTCTCCTCGCACGAATATTGACCAGCCGCAAGACCAAGACACTGTCACGCTGACGCTGCTGCCAGAGACAGACGGCGATTCCATCGACGCCACGCAGGTCGACGATGAGGGGCCAACCGACGCGGAACTCGAAGTTCTCTCGGCGGAAGAAGAAGATGCGCTGTTCGGCAAAGGCGCTGGATTCTACGGCGGCGCCGACGGCAGCGAAGATGCCTTCCAAAGCTACCTGCACGACATTCGCGGATTACTGCTCCTCTCGCATGAGGAAGAAGTTATTCTGGCGAAGCGGGCGCAAGGTGGTGACATGCGGGCGCGCAAGCGTCTCGTCGAGGCGAACCTGCGACTGGTGATCTCGATCGCGCGCCGCTATACCAACTCCGGTGTGCCACTGATCGACCTGATTCAGGAAGGCAACCTCGGATTGATGCGCGCCGCCGAGAAGTTCGACTGGCGGCGTGGAACGCACTTCGGCACCTATGCGACCTGGTGGATTCGCCAGGCGATTAGCCGCGCCGCTGGCGAGCAGTCGCGCCTGATTCACCTTCCCGAGCACGTTTCGACCCGACTCCGCAAAGTGCGGCGCGTCGCGTCGCAGCTCTCCCAGGAGAATGGCGGCGACCCACTCCCCGAGCAGATCGCCGAGGCATCGGGTATGGGGATCGATGAGGTGGACGACCTCTTGCACCTGACGGAGCAACCCGTATCGCTCGATACGCCCTCCGATGCGGAAAACCGCATGGCGCTCTCGGATACGCTGGAAGATCCCGGTGTGCAGGCGCCCGCAGACGTCGCATCGCAACATCTGCTTGGCGAGGAACTGCACCGTGCGCTCTCGCAGTTGACGGCGCGTGAGCGATCGGTGGTCATCCTGCGCTATGGCATCGGCGATGGTCGCAGCCGCACACTGTTGGAAGTTGGCAAAGAGTTGGGTATCTCGCGTGAGCGTGTGCGCCAACTGGAGATGGTGGCGCTGGCCAAGCTACGCGGAGCCGCGGTCGCGCAGGGACTTCGCGACTAAGACATTCAGCAATAAACGATCAAGACGCATCAACGACGATGGGCGCTGCTCCGGTGACGGGGTCAGCGCCCATCTGTGTTGTGCGCGAGGATGTGGACGATTCCGGCGCGTATACTGTTCTCTGAGACGCCGCGTCCACAGGCGGCGAGGCGATCGAGTACCGAGACAACGGGCAGAGCGAGGAGTGGCAGCGTGGCGACAGGGACGCAGACAGGCGAGCGATGGCAGGCGGAACAGGCGCAAGGACTGGCGCAAGGACTGGCGCAGGGTGAATGGGTGCGGCTCATCATCGCCTACGCTGCCTTTATCCTGGTCGGTCTGAATGACGGCGTGGTCGGCGTGCTGCTGCCCAGCATCATTGCACACTACGGTGTCTCGATGGCGA
>DASVZC010000057.1:0-15635 GCA_036391835.1 Ktedonobacterales bacterium
TTGCGGATCGCGCTGATGCGATGGAGGGTGCGCTCGATGCCAGCGCGGTTGTCATCCCCAAACTGGCCGATTCGACCCACCACATACGCCAGATCCTCCTTCGTTACCACGTCCTCGCCGAGGTTGACTTCGCGCTGCGGAAAGCGTCCCTCTGGAATTCGCCCGAGATCGAGTACGATTTCGAGGAGTTCCGCGCGGTCATCGAGGCGCTTGACGGCGTCTTGAACGCGTGGGGGGAGCGCCACGAGGACGGAATCGAGATCATCGTAGATGACTTCTGGCATACGGTGTCTCTACCACCTTCACTTAGTCGTGATTGAGCTGTCCCGAGCCCTTTCACGCCAAACACCATCCGAGTAGCTGGGACTTCATTGTTCCAGGCGACGCGCGCCATGAGATGCCTCACCAGCAACGCATGCGACCCGGCTCGCTCGAAGCCAGCCGACCGCAGCGTGTCTACCGACGCTGTCTCATAATCACGCGCCAGGCACACAATCGGGCGCGCCTCTCGCGCCTCCTCAGAGGCGAAGACTTGCAGCGCAAACTTCAGCAGTGCGCGGGCAACCTGCGGTGAATCAGGATGCGCCAACAACGCCAACTGATGTGGTTGTGAGCCGCGCCCCTGGCGCAGCCGCAGCCACCCACCCATCAACGGTCCCTCGTCATGTACGAACGCAGCGGTTGAGGGTTCGAGCATCGGCACGTACCACGTCCGCCCACCACCAGCTCGCGTATAGGTGAGTTCATCCACCGAAAGGCCTTCGGCCACCTGCACACGTCGTGGGGTGCAGGCATCATAGAGGCGTAGCAGGCTCCACGCATCGCGCGCTGCCCACCGGCGTAGTTGCACATCGGCGTGCGCTTCGACATTCTGCGGACGCACACGCTGCGGGGCCAGTCGGGTCATCAGTCCACGCGAACTGCGCCCTTCCCGCCGCGTATGCGCGCTGTCGGAATCGTCACCTTCATGTGATCCATTCCGTGCATAGTCAGGCAATCCGACGCCATCCAGCGCGCGAAGACCTTCCGCCGCGCTGGAAAGTGTCCACGTTGACTCACGGGCGTACCGCTGGAAACCCAGCTTGCCAAAGAGTTCCATCTCGGGGCGATCATCCTCGACCCGCGCAAAGAAACGCTGCGCGCCATAAGTGATTCCAGTGTTCAGAGCACACTGGAGCAGCGCCTGCAAGACATCATCCTGCGAGGTGGTTTCCTGCTCACCCTGCGAGGTAATGCTCGCGAGATAGGCGAGGTCCCATGCCTGCCCACCTGGCCGCGTGCGCGCCTGCGCGACACCTTGCAAGCGCCAGTGATCTTCGGCGAGCCAGGTATGCGCGTTGGGGGTGATGGGAAGCAGCGCCGTGGCGATGGCTGCGAGGCCGCTACGGGGCTCATCAACATCGGGGGCGACGACAAAGTTGGCGAACTCACCCTGCCGCATCCGCGCGCGCTGATCAAAAGCGCGCACCATGCCGGGCAAATTCACATTGAGCACTGGCCGTATCATCAAGACGCAGCCCCCAGTGATGGTCCTTTGACGGCTGCGAGCGATTCGCAACCGCAGAGCCACCGACGAACCTGATGCTCGCCGCACGCTCAGTTAGGCTCTCTCTTCGCAAGTAGAGCGCCAGCTTGCGCTAGCGCGCCACCGCAGCCGCCTCGCGTACGATCGTCAGGAAATAGCTGGAAAAGCGCAGGTCATTGGTCACTTCGGGATGGAACGCCGTGCCGAGCAGCGACCCCTGCCGCACCGCGACAATGTCGCCGGTCGCGCCAAAGAGCCCAGGCTCTACGCGCGCGAGCACTTCAACACCCTCTCCGACCGACTCAACAATCGGCGCGCGAATGAACACGGCGTGACACGGCTGCTCACCCAGGGCAGGAACCGCCAAATCAACCTCGAAACTCTCGCGTTGGGCTCCGAAAGCGTTACGGCAGACACGAATATCCATCGCAGCAAGCAACGGCTGACCAGCGAGCGCGTTATCCGTCTCCCTGGCGAGCAGAATCAGCCCGGCGCAGGTGCCCCACGTCGGCAGGCCACCAGTAATGGCCGCGCGCAGGGGCTCGTGGAGGTCATAGGCGAGCATGAGTTTGCCCATCACAGTGCTCTCGCCGCCGGGGAGAATCAGGCCGTCCAGCCCGTCTAGATCGCGAGGCAGACGCACAGCGCGGGCTTCCGCGCCCAGCCGTTCCATCGCCTGGATGTGCTCGCGAAAGTCGCCCTGGAGCGCTAACACTCCAATGCGCGTCGTTCGAGTCATGTATTTCTTCTCTCCGCGCGCTGCTCACGCGCCGCGACCGCTGGGGGCGCTGATCGTCGTATGGGCGGCCAGCGTTCGCGCGTTCGCTCTTGAATGCATTGTACCATGTCTACACCCACCTCTTGCTTTTCAGAGCGGGCGCAGGATGCCATCAGGCCGCATCCCATCGACGCTGGACGCCCACGAAAAGATGCGCGAAGGCATCTGTGGCGGGCGACTCGCTCGACTGACGCGGCCTGACTGCGACGTAAAAGGAGTGGGCTACCAGCCGCGCCCCGCCATCAACTGATCCTCTGGGATCGTCTTGAGCTCGATGCCGCGCATCGGGTCGCCCAGGCCACGCGACACCTCGGCCAGAATCTCGGGGTCTTCGAAGTGGGTCGTCGCCTTGACGATCGCCTTGCCTGTGCGCAGCGGATCAGACGATTTGAAGATGCCAGAGCCGACGAATACGCCGTCGCTGCCCAGACGCATCACCAGCGCCGCATCGGCAGGAGTCGCCACGCCACCCGCGCAGAACAGCACAACTGGCAGGCGCTTCAGGTCGCGTACTTCGCGCACCAACTCGTAGGGCGCGCCAAGATTCTTCGCCTCGGCCATTAATTCCTCTTCCGGCAGAATCGTCAGTCTGCGGATGCCGTCGGTGATCGAGCGTAGATGGCGCACAGCCTCGACGATGTTGCCCGTGCCGGCCTCGCCCTTGCTGCGAATCATCGCCGCACCCTCGCCGATGCGTCGAAGCGCCTCGCCCAGGTCACGCGCGCCGCACACGAATGGCACGGTGAAATTGTGCTTGTTGATGTGGTACGCCTCGTCGGCAGGGGTCAGCACCTCAGACTCGTCGATGCAGTCCACGCCCAGCGCCTGGATGATCTCCGCCTCGACGAAGTGGCCGATGCGCGCCTTCGCCATCACCGGAATCGTGACAGCCTCTTTGATCTTGATGATCAACTCAGGGTCACTCATTCGCGCGACGCCACCATCCCTGCGAATGTCCGCTGGAACGCGCTCAAGCGCCATCACGGCGGAAGCGCCCGCCTCTTCGGCGATCTTCGCCTGCTCGGCGTTGACCACGTCCATGATCACGCCACCCTTGAGCATCTCTGGGAAGTTGCGCTTGACTCGGACCGTTCCGGTCTGCGTATCCATCGTCGTCACTCCTGCGCGCCCTGGCGCGGCTCATCTCGTTGCTACACTCGTCAATATTGGCCTAGTCCAATTCGTAAAAATGCCGCAATCGAGTAGGCCATATCAATCAGGATTGTATCACAACTTCCAGGGCGCGCCGCACTCGATGAGAGAGGTCAAGTCGAAACGACGGTTGTCAATAACAACAACGTATCCCCTGCCGTTGTGTCGTATGCGTCTCGCATCAGAATGCCCATGCCTCCATTGACCGCCGCAAGGAGCGACTGATGACCGCGTCGACCTTCACGCTTGCCCTCTACCTGTTGGCGGACGCAGTCGTGCTCGTTGGGGCAGTCGCCGCCTGTCTGCTACTTCGCCTACGAAGCGCACTCGATTGGGCGCTGGCGACGCTGACGCTGGTGGTCGCGCAGGTCGTCTTTTCGCTACTGATCGCCGGAGGTATACTCCAGCGGCTGGAGTCGTTCACGACGTTGGCGATCAGCGGCGCGGTCGCTTCGCTGCTGATCGTAACGGTGGCGCTCACGCACCGATTCCCCACCAGGAGCGCGGTACAGGTGGCGCGTCAGCAAATGGTACAGATAGCCGCCGACCTGCGCGCCGAACCGTTTGTGACTGCGCTGACCGGAGTTAGCGCTGTTGTAACGCTTTGGCTAACCTTCCTGGGAACCGTGCTTCCGCCGTATGACTACGACGGGCTGTGGTACCACCTGACAACGGTAGTCACCTGGCTCCAACAGCGCCAACTGAGTGTCTCACCTGTCGAAGGTTGGTCGAATGGCTATCCCGCGAATACAGAATTGATTTTCACTTGGCAGGCGCTCTTTTTTGGCGATGGCAGATTCATTCACAATGCGGAGGCGCTCTTCGCTGTCATCGGCGCGCTCGCCGTCGCGGGCATCGCACGGATATTGGAGGCCAGCCGCCCGCAAGCGCTCGCAGCCGCCAGCCTCTATTTGCTCACCCCAGCGGTGATGGCTCAGGAGCCCACCGCGTATGTCGATCTCGCGTTCGCCTCAATGTTCCTCGCATTCTTCTACTTTGCCCTGCGCTATGTAGGCCGCTGGCGTCTTTCCGACGCGATTCTGGCGGGCTCCTGCGCCGGATTTTGCCTTGGCGCTAAATCATCAGCGATTGTGTTCATCGGCGTGAGTTATGGGGTCATTCTGGTCATCGCCGCGCTCCGCTGGCGCTCTGACCGTGCGGCGTGGCGAGCGGCGCACACGTCAGATAGAGAGGGTCCACGATGGCCCAGAAGCATCTCGGCCGCGCTGGCGTTCACGCTCCCGCTGGCGCTCCTTGGTGGATACTGGTATCTCCGCAACTGGACGATCTACGGCGATCCACTATATCCCGCTACTATTGCGATAGGTGGACATGTCGTGTTCGTGGGGGCAGGGCAGCTCAACTGGCTCGTGCGTAACGATGCTCCATCATCTATCGCTGGCCTGCCGATCTGGGGACAAATTGTCCACTCATGGCTGCATCTGGCGCCGACCGGAGATGCGACTGACCAAGGATACTTCACCTACGATCAGCGGCTAGGCGCATTCGGCCCTCTCTGGCTACTGGGTGAACTGCCCGCGCTCATCGGCCTTACGATCTACACGGCCATCGCCAGGAAGAGCATCCTCTGGACCTTGATTATCCCGTTCACGGTGATCCTGTTCCTCACGCCATCGCCGTGGTGGGGCCGCTTCACCTTGCACTACCTGGCGCTAGGAGCTATCGCACTGCCTATCGCGCTGGACCACGTTCCTACTGCGCCGTTGCGCAGCCTGCTCAAGTTCGCCACGTTCGCTGTAGCGATGTTCGCGGTGTACCTTACCGTCACGCAGGGCGATTATTTCAGTGTGCGGAAACTGAACACTGTTGTGTGCGCCCCGATGAACGCACGCAGCGTTGGGCGAGTATGGATGCCGACGTACGCCTGGGTGGACCGCATTCCTGAAGGCTCTCATATCGTCATCACACTCTATATGCCGCATAACTACGCGATCTATCCGCTGTATGGCATGCGCTTCAAGAACCAGGTATATCCAATCTCGGCGCGAAACGAGCAGGACTTTCTGACCAAATTGGCGGACAACCGTGCAAATTACCTGTTCACCGAGGCTGGGACACAAGAAGACGCATGGGCCAGCCACGATAGCGCACGATTCCACCTGATCGATACCACCTGGGTGAATCGTGTCTACCTGATCACGCTCACAAGCTGATTTGATTTTGGCGTGCGCTCTGCGATACAGATTTCTGCGATACAATCGTAGAATCTGATGTGTGAACGACCATGCCGGACGCAGACGCCCGGCGATCAGGTCAGGCAAAGGAGCGAGAGCAGCGTGGGATATCAGACGAATCGTGTGGATGAGGCGCCAGAGGTCTTTTCGCGAGAGGCGATGGAACGCCAGCAGGCGGGCGCGTTGCTCGTAGATGTACGCGAGCAATTGGAGTATGACGAGGTGCGAGCGCCTGGAGCGCTGCTGATGCCGCTGAGCGTCTTTACTCAGCGCTTCAACGAACTACCCCAGGACCGCGAATTGCTGATGATCTGCCACTCAGGCTATCGCAGCGCTCAGGCGGTGAATTTCCTGCGCAGGCATGGCTACTCGAATGCATCCAACGTCGTTGGCGGTATGGAAGAGTGGGAAGTCGCCGGGCTTCCGGTGGAGCGTGGCATAGCGCGACGGGCCTAACGCAACCCCTCCGCGCCCAGCACTGCGGTGATGTCCTCTGGCGCCTGCTCGACGAACAGCAGCAGCCGCGCAACATCCTCGCCAGCCACCATTGGCACGGCGCTCGACGCATCCACGTCGGCGCACCAGGCGAGGTCGGCTCCCAGCCCAGACTCACGCACCATTCGGGCGGCTTCTGTCGCGTTGAGCGCATCGTAGAGCCACACACGCGGCTCACCGTCAGGCTCGGTAGCTGCTGATCGCCGCTGTTCGAGCAGGTCCAGCGCACGCTGCGCACCTGGGCCAAGGGTAGCGGAGAGGTTATACCGCGCTGCGACATCACGCAACGTCTGAATGAGCCAGCCCGCGCAGAGTGAGTCATCGTCGGAGGGCTGGCCGCCAAGCCCCGAACAGACGACGGTTATCCGCGCGTCCTGTCCTGGCGCCTCAAGCGAGCGTATGGCTTTCACAGCGGCTGCGCAGACAGCGGTCGCGTTGCGAAGCGAACCAGCGAAGACCGGGCCGCCGCCCATCGCGGCATGCAGCGCACGCGCGCCATTGGTCGTGGAGAATACGACTTCGCGTCCGGCTACTTGCAATGCGCCCCATTCCGCGGGTGAATTGCCGTAGTCGAAATCGGGTGGCGCGACGGCGCTGACCTCGCCCGCGAGGAGCGCTGTTGGCTCAGTCACGCGGGACTTGCGCGCCATCTCAACGTTTGGAGCCACCATCACCCGCCGAATGCCGCGCTCAACCATTACCGCAAGCGTCGTCGTCGCACGGATGACATCCACGACGATGTAGACCGTCTGGGCGCGGCGCTGTGGGTCATGATCGATCTCTGAGGGACTGTGGGCGACGGCCAGCGTAAGCGACGTCGTGTGGCTTGGCAATATGGATGACATCGGTGGGCGCGCTCCTCTCTCGAACAGCATACCCCACGCAGAACAGGCGCCGCGGAACCGTTGCGAGCAGCGGCGGCGCGTTGTATTGTGCGAGTACGATTTCGACACGCCAGACGATACGGCACGCTCTGGCTCAAGCGCGAACGCCCAGGAATCTTGGTGGGTGACGAGGTGCGCGATGGCGCTGGAGCAAATGAACCAGATGGCGCGTCTGGTCGAAGGCAACTGGGCGGCGGCGTGGGCAGCGCTCGGCCATGCCCGCGGCGAGCCTGCCACGATCGTCGAGAAGTTCCCCAATATGGTGCGCGTGTACACCCCCGGCTTTCCGGAGCCACTGCTCAACATGGTGATTCGCTACACCAACGACGAACCGGTGACGTCCGACCACATCCAGTCAGTGATCGCTCCATTTCGCCAGCATCATCTACCATTCCAGTGGTGGCTGACGCGCGGCATGGAGCCAGCCAACCTGCGCGAGCAATTGGATGCGCTGGGCATGGAGACCTGGGGCGGCGCGACGATGATGTACCTTCCACTGACGGACTGGTCGACGCGCTATCCTCCGGCTCCGCTCACCGTGTCGATGGCCCGCGTGGTACATGACGACGAAGCGCGCGCCGCGCTCGACATCATGTGCAGCGTCTTTTCCATACCGCATGAGCCTATGAAGCGCTGGACCACACTCAATCCAGCGTTCGATCTCTGGCTCGCGCGGATGGGAGCGCGTCCGGTCGCGGCGATGGCGACGCTGCTCGACGGCAATACTGTGGGCATCTACCACCTCGCCACATTGCACGGGGCGCGACGGCGTGGCGTGGCAGGCAATCTGCTGCGCCTGGCGCTGGTAGATGCTCGCGCACGCGGCGCGCAGTGGAGCACCCTGACGGCCACACCAGAAGCGCAAGGACTGTATGAACTGCTCGGCTACCGCGCGTGCGGCTTGATGGAACAGTGGATGCCCGGTCCACGGCTCGGACGCGAACTGATGGGCACACGGGGCGGCGCCATATTCGATGGCCATTGGGGATGACGCCGTAGCGATTGGGACGGCAGTCCAGTCAGAAGGAGTCAGAAGGAGTCAGCATGAGCGACCACACGAAGCTGATGAGCATGCGAGACGCGGTATCGCGGTTCGTGCCGGATGGAGCAAGCATCGCCATCGGCTGCGCGTTGGAGCCGCTGATTCCGTTCGCGGCAAGCCACGAGATCATCCGGCAGGGGCGGCGCGACCTCACGCTGATTGGCCCCATCTCCGACGTTCTGTTCGACCAGATGATCGGCGCAGGCTGCGTCGCGCGGGTAATCGCGGCGTGGGCGGGCAATGTCAGCGAGGGGCTGGGCCACAACTATCGTCGCGCCGCTGAAAAGGGCCAGCCGCATCCCATAGAGATCACCGACCACAGCAATTACAGCATCGCCGTCGCCTTGCAGGCTGCCGCGCTCGGCGCCCCGTATATTCCCATCCGCTCGCTGCTGGGCAGCGACATCGCTCGCGACCATCCAGGCATGCGCCCCGCGCCCTCCCCGTTCGGTGGCGAGCCAACACTACTGGTGCAGGCTGTACAGCCCGATGTCGCGATTCTGCATGTGCAGCGCGCCGATGTGCTCGGACGCGCGCATGTCTGGGGTGGCCTGGGCATCTGCGAGGAAGCGGCGCTCGCGGCGAAGGGCGTCATCTACATTGCTGAGGAAATCGTACCCGCCCAGGTGATTCTGAGCGACCCCAACCGTGTGCTGGCCCCGGGTTTCAAGACGCTGGCAGTCGTCCATGAGCCGGGCGGGGCGCATCCCTCGCCAGTGCAGGGCTACTACAACCGTGACCATGCCGCCTTCGCGGAATATCACCAGCAATCGCGCACGGCTGAGGGCTTCGACGCCTGGCTGCGCGAATGGGTGCTTGACATGCCCGACCGCGCCGCCTATCTGGCCAGACTCGGCGCCGAACGCTGGCAAGCGCTGGCGCCAAAAGAGCAGCGACTCGCCGCGCCCGTGGACTACGGCTATTGAACCACGGCGCCCCTGGCAACTGAGCAAGGTTCGAGAAGTATTCCCTGTATAAATATGGTACACTTGTTCCAGTCAGTAAGCATGCAGCGCGATACTGACATTGAAAAACAGGGGAGCGAAGACATGTTTTCGAAGATTGGGACCATCACCGTTGGCGTGACCGATCAGGACAAAGCCCTCGACTTCTATGTGAACACGCTCGGCTTCGAGAAGGTTGACGACCAGCCAATGAGCGAGACTGAGCGCTGGCTTGAGATTGGTCTGCCAGGCTCACAGACGCACATCATGCTCGGTCTGCGCGGCCAGAGCGCTACCGACAAATCCGGCATGACAGGCTTCGTGCTGCATGTGGACAACATGGAAGAGACGTGCGCGACGCTCAAAGAGCGCGGAGTCAAGTTCACCGTGGAGCCCAGCACAGAACCCTGGGGCAAGTGGGCGCAAATCGCCGACCTCGATGACAACGAATTTGGCATCTGGGCGCCTGCCTGGTAGTGGCCCCACTAGGTAGTATGAAGAAGCGGCCTCCCGGGCGTGGGAGGTCGCTTCTTCGCATCTGACACGACATCAGACATTCGCACGGACATAGACAGGTGTGCCTATCGCAGTCCAAGCATAGAGGCGTGAGGCGTCAAGGATGCGCATGCCGATACATCCGTGCGAGCCTGTCTCCCAGGTTCCATTGGGAAGTTGGTGCGGCGTATTGGCGCCTGGACCAAACGCGACGTGCCACCACGCGTCGTGAAGATAGAATCCACCATCCTTGAACTCCAGCGCGTAGTTGATGTGGGTGGGCGCATACCAGTTGGGCGATCCCTTTGGCCAGGGCGAAGTAAACACTGCCTGATGCCCGTCACCGTTATGCTCAACACAGTTCGCATTGTGGTAGGTGGTGGGCCCGCTATTGCTCGTCCAGCGTACGTCGGAGCAGTTCTTCAGGAAGACGCGAAAGACGCCAGTGGGTGTCGGCAGCTCTGGGCGGCCAGTCTCGACGGTGAAGGTAAAGGCGAGCGAACCATTCTCGTATGCATACAATTGCTGACGTGACAGACTGACGAGAATGACCCGGCCTGACACGAGTGGCGCGGCTGGTATGTTGGGCGCTGGCGTCGCCGTTGGCTTCAGGGTAGCGCTTGGAACTGGACGCGCTGTAGGTGACGGAAGCGCAGTCGGCGTGAAGGTAGGCGCAGTGGTTGGTGTGGGCGAGGGAATGAGATCCTGGCCATTCGTCGGCGTGGGTGCCGCTCGTGGCGCTGTCACTTGCTGTCCACATGCGGCCAGCGCAAGCAACACGACCAGCGCGAGCACGCAGAAACGGCCAAGCCATCCCGCAGAGCGCGACATAGGAATCACTCCTTTCCGCGCAATGACTGGCGTCGCCAGGCGTCTGCTGCGCCTCCTAAGCGCACGCAGACTCACACCCTTCTATCGTCCCTCCCACGGTTGGCGTCTGGTTCACAAAACGCCCACACAACCTCCCAGATTGCTCACAGAACTGTCCCCGTCGCTGGAGCCGCGCTTACCCTTGCGTCGTCGCGAGCGCCTCGATCTCACGGCGCAGGCTGACATCGAGCGCCTGGTTCCAACCCTGCATGCCACGATAGGCGCCCTCTTGCGCGGGATCGCTGAGGTCGAAGCCGCCATGCTCGAATTTCAGACGAGTTCCCTCTCCCTCCGGCTCCAGGTGATAGGTCACGAGTGAGCGCAACTTGCCGCCATTCCAGGTGTAGGCCAGCGTCGTCGTCGGCTCAAAGACGGTCACTTCGCAGTGGCAGATGCCGTCGAAGCCCATCGCAGGCATGGGATTGGTGCGAAACGTGAAGTGATGGCCCAGGCGCGGCTCGAAGTCGTTGGGCATCAGCCACTTTTCGATGGCGACGCTATTTGTCAGCGCCTGCCATACGCGCTCAGGGGCGTAAGGATAGTAGACGTCGCGGGTGATGGATGTGGTGGTCACGAATGTTCCTCCGAATCAGTAGCCAGATGCTGGGCGAGCCGTCGCAGGTGGTCGTCCCAGAAGCGTTCGTAGTGTGTCAACCAGTCGTTGACTTGAGCCAATGGCTCAGGAGTTAGGCGGTAGCGGCGTTCGCGCCCATGCCGTGTCTCGGCGACCAGCCCAGCGTCCAGCAGAATGCGCAGGTGCTGAGAAACCGCAGGCCGGCTGACGCCGAAATGGCGGGCGATATCGTTGACCGGGCGCTCGCACTCGGCCAGCAGGTCGAGGATTCGCCGCCGCATGGGATGGGCAATCGCCCCAAAGACTTCCGCCTGTGCATCATCGCTCATACCCTAATTATACGTAAGTAAATGCTTACATATCAAGGGCAAGTTAAGCGACCCGGCTCGGGTAGACGAATTGCGAGGTCTGGCATATCGTGTGGAAGAGAGGGCGGTGATCCACGGGAGCATGAAGCGACACCTGGACTATGAAGGGAGCGGCACGGCATGACGGGAAATCCGACGCGGGCAGGCGACTATACACCGCAGGAGTTGATGGTAGTCTGCGCCGCGCGCGCCATTCGCGATGGCGAAGTGGTATTTGTCGGCATGCGATTGCCACTGATCGCCTTTGCGCTCGCCAAGCGCACCCACGCGCCGGATGCGATTGGCCTCTTCGAGAATGGCCTGGTGCGCGACACACCCTCTCGCGAACTGCTCTTGACGATGGGCGACGCGCCGAACATTCAGGGCGCGGAATGGGCCAATCGCACAGGCGCGTTGATGGGTCTGCTTGCGCAGGGGTGGGCGAATCTCGGCTTCGTCGGCGCAGCGGAGGTGGACCGCTACGGCAACCTGAACACCTCGTACATCGGCGACCCCAAACATCCGCAGACGAAGCTGCCCGGCAGTGGTGGCGCTGCGGATATCGCGTCTCTGTCGCAGCGGCTGGCGATCATCATGTCACACGAGCGCAAACGCTTCCCTGAGCGAGTCAGCTATATCACCAGTCCCGGCTATGGCGAGGGCGGCGACTGGCGTCAGCAGGTCGGCTTGCCGCGTGGTGGCCCCAGCGTCGTCATCACGACATTGGCCGTGCTGGGCTTCACGGCAGACACACATGAGATGGAATTGCAGTCGTGGCGGCCGGGCGTCAGCGCCGACGAGGTGCGCGCACAGACGGGATGGGATCTGCGGGTCGCGCCAGATGCGCATGAAACGCAGCCGCCCTCCAGCGATGAGCTACGCATCATCCGCGAGATAGACCCAGACGGCTTCTGGACACGCTAGATGCCATACGGACGGTGCGCTAGACCAACAATGCCGCGCGCACGACGTATGATTGCTACAGATAGGAAGAAACGCCGCTGGGTTGCGCCGCGTGGCGAGCGCCAGACGGATACAACGGGAGTCGCAGAATGCCGGAATCTGAGCCTGTGCTGACTAGGCAGCGCCGGGAGGTCTCGCTGGAGGCCGCAGAAGAGCAGTACCGCCAGAGCATGCAAGCGTATCGTAAGCTGCTCGAAAAAGGGACCCCCTGGTTATTTGATGTTGGCGCCTGGATCTTTGGCGGGTTGATCGCTTTCACCCTGCTGATCATGGCGTCCCTCATCACCGTAGGGCCGATTGACCTGTTCATCAAGATCGCGACTGCCGCTCTGGCGCTCGCGCTCCCACTCGACGTGACCGGACTAATCCTGCTTCGGCTCGTGCAGGATATGAAGCCTGTCAGATTCGAAGAGACCGTCTCACAGACACTCCAGGAGGCTGGCCTCACTCCCGATGAATTGCAGGTCCCTTCTCGTACATCACTGCAGGCGATGCGTATCCGTGGAACACAGGTCGCCTTGCGCTATGCCGTGTACATCCTCTCTCTCAGCAGTGTGCTGACCCTCGCAGGTATGGTGGCTACCCTATGCCATATGCCATAGTGGATTGGCGTCGCCTTCGCAGGGATGGTCGTGTTCAGTGTACTCATCGCTCTTCTGGCTATGGTCGCCTCACAGCCCCCAGTGTCATCGGAAGAGAGGCAGCGAAGAAAAGCGTACCGCGATGAGTTGGTCAGGCAGGCGAAAGAACGAACCAGGCAAGAGAAGAAACGCAAATCGGCTTCCCGCTGACCCGCATCGCGAGCGCATCTCGCCTCGTTGACCAATGTATTCACCAAGCATGCTATCATCACGTCAGGTGGTGATGTGGCCATTATCGAGTCTCCTATGAAATGAGGCGGCGCTATGCCAGCGTTCTCCTGGGCTGAATTCGCGCTACTGTGCGTTGCGGCGATGATTGGCGTCGCCTGCGTCATGCCATATACACTGGAACTCACACCTGATGCCTTCAAGAAGGCGCAGGAACGTATACACAAGCCCTTGTGGGTGATCCTGCTGCTCCAAGGCGTGCAGGGAGTCGTCATGTTGTGCGTGGCGACCGGCCTGGGATTGCTCTTGGCGCACCAAATCGGCCTGGGTGCGCCGTTGATCGAGGGCCTGCTCGCGGGCAAGAATGTGGCCGCTCAGGCGTCGTCCATGCTCGCGCCCGCGCTGATCCTCGGCGTCGCGTCGTCAGCGGTACTGCTGGTTTTGGAGATTACGGTCTTCTGGCCGCGTCTCCCCACGGCCATGCGCGAGAGTACTCCGATCCCGGCGCTTTGGAAGCGTTTCCTGGCGTCTTTCTATGGTGGCATTGACGAAGAACTGCTGCTGCGGCTTTTCCTGCTCTCGTTGCTCGCATGGCTCATCGGTTTTGTCTGGCATACATCCAGCGGCCTCCCCACAGTCGGCGCGTTCTGGTTCGCCAATGTTCTCGCGGCGGTGGTCTTTGGCCTGGGCCACCTGCCAGCCACTGCCGCGCTAGTGAAGCTGACACCGCTGCTGATCGTGCGCGCCATCGTCCTCAACGGCATTATCGGCGTCGCCACGGGATACCTCTACTGGCGCTATGGCCTGGAAGCGGCCATGCTGGCGCACTTCAGCGCCGATATCGTTCTGCACATCATCGGCGACTCCATCGCAAAATCGGTACGTGCGGCTGCGGTATCGGCGAAGGCCTGATCTGTTCGCTGAACTAGAACCGCATAGGCGCAGTCAGTGGGCTGTCTTTGCGGCAGCCAGGAGCGGCGCAATGCGATCCCAGATGACGCTCGCCACTGCAGTCTTCGCCATCAATGGCAGGCGCTCAACCTGCCCATCCTCGAAGAACAGGCTGACGCGATTCGTGGTGACGCCGAAGCCGCTCTCGGGCTCCGAGACGTCGTTCGCCACCAACATATGCAATCCTTTGCGGCGCAACTTCGCGGCGGCGTTGCGCTCCACGTCGTTCGTCTCGGCGGCGAAGCCTACGCGAATCAGGCGAGTGAGATGGCGCGTCTCCGCCAGAGTCTGCGCTTCCGCCAGAATATCGGGATTCGGAGTGAGACGCAGCGTCAAGGAGCCGTCGGCGTTCTCATCCGCCGACCCTTTCTTGATCTTGTGGGTCGCTGGACGCTCCACGCGGTAATCGGCGACGGCTGCGGCCATTACCAGGGCATCGGCGTCGAGAATGGTGGCGAGCGTCGCATCGCGTAGTTCCAGCGTCGTCTCCACGCGCTTCACTTCGACTCCTTGCGGAATCGGCGCGCTTACCGCTCCAACGATGAGCAGCGTGTCGGCCCCACGATCACGCGCCTCCTCGGCCAGCGCAAAGCCCATCAATCCGCTGGAGTGGTTGCCGATATAGCGCACTGGGTCGAGCGGCTCACGCGTGCCACCAGCAGTCACCACCACGCGCCGACCGACGAGGTCGCCAGAGCGACGGCCCAGTGTGCGACCAATGGCGGCAAGCAGCCTCGGCGTCTCGGGCAGGCGTCCCGTTCCCATTTCCCCAGAGGCGAGTCGCCCGCTCTCGGGCTCCAGAATAGTCGCGCCGCGCTCGGCCAGCAACTGCAAATTCGTCTGAGTCGCGGGATGCTGGTACATATGCGTCTCCATTGCGGGCGCGAGCAGCAGCGGCGCAGTGGTGGAGAGCGCGACGGTGGTAAGCAGATCATTGGCGAGGCCATGCGCGAGGCGTGCGATGGTGTTCGCGGTGGCTGGCGCAATCAGTAGCAGGTCGGCTTCGCGGCCAAGCTCGATGTGACGCGCCGCAGCCTCCCCAGTTGGCTCCCAGAGATCGGAGTAGACAGGCCGCTGGCTGAGCGCGGAGAACGTGAGCGCGCTGACGAAGCGCTCGGCGTGTTCTGTCAGGATGACATCGACCACCGCGCCAGCCTGGCGGAGTTTACTCACCAGATCGGCGACCTTATAGGCCGCGATGCCACCACAGACGCCGACGACGATACGTTTCCCTTCGAGCATACCTGTTCCCTCTGCCACTGGAGCTATCTGGAGCTATCCGCGCAGGTAGCGTTTCACGTAGTGTATCCCATCCAGGCGGAGTTGGAGCGCGGCTATAGTAGGTCTGAAAGGATGTCGGAGTATGACGTGCAATTACGCCGGGTGGGGTCGGGGTGGCGCGGAGGATCTGCGCGAACAGGAGTAACGCCAGAAATAGCAAAACGCCCGAAGCGGATTTGCATCGGGCGTTCAACGTCTATCGTGCGCAGGAGGGTCGGCGACGTCCTATTGTCCCACAGGGCTGCCCCTGCAGTATCGTCGGGGCTGGAGGGCTTAACGACCGTGTTCGGGATGGGAACGGGTGTGTCCCCTCCGCTATAGTCACCAGCC
>DASVZC010000058.1:0-42494 GCA_036391835.1 Ktedonobacterales bacterium
GGCATCGCTGAAGATGCAGCCACCGGAAGCGCAGCGGGTCCAGTAGGAGCCTACCTTGTGCGGCATGGCCTCGCCACGATAGAAGACGACGCCGCGCGAATCGTCATCGCCCAGGGTGTGAAAATGGGCCGTCCAAGTCGAATCGTCGTCAATGTCGAGCTACGGGATGGCAAACCCGGGCAGGTACGTGTCGGCGGCGAGGCCGTGGTCGTAGCAAATGGCGAATTTCTGCTCCCAGACGAGCGGAAAGCCTAGCGCGCCGATCCAATTGAGCCAGTCGTGCGACACGATCTCGCATAGCGATAATCACCGTCATGGAGGAATCCAGAGTGCAAATAGCCCGCGCCATAGACGCCATTCCAGCGCTCGAAGTTACTGGACCCACAACGGGTGAAATCACCTCGGTGGTCTATGATTCGTCCGTGGCGGTTGACCATTGCTGTTTCGTCGCTATCCGTGGCAAGTGGCGCGATGGCCATCAGTACATTGCAGATGCGCTGGCGAAGGGCGCGACCATGATCGTCGGAGTTGACCCTGCTCCGGCGGGCTTTCCTGCGGACCGTGTGTACGTCCGTGTTGCCGACTCGCGCCGTGAACTGGGCGCGTTGGCGGCGGCGCTGCAGGGCAATCCATCTGAGCGTATGGCAGTCGTTGGCGTGACCGGCACCGATGGCAAGACGACGACGACCAACCTGATTGATGCTGTGCTCGAAGCGGGCGGCATCCGCTGTGGCCTGATGAGCACCGTAGACTTCAAGGCCGGCGGCGAGCGTATCAAGAACAACACTCGGTTCACGACATTGGAGGCGCCAGAGGTGCAGGCGCTGCTCACGCAGATGGCGGACTCAGGCTCGGAGTGCGCGGTCCTTGAGACAACCTCCAGCGGTCTAGCGCTGCACCGCGTCTACGGCGTCAGCTATGATGTCGCCGTCGTCACCAACATCACCTCCGAGCATCTCGAATTGCACGGAACGAAAGAAGCCTACTGGCGCGCGAAGGCTATGCTGTGCGAAGCGATAGACCCGACCGCGAAGAAGGCCAACATGCCTGGGACGCCGAAAGCTTGCGTGCTCAACGCCGACGACGCATCCTATGATTACCTCAAGGAATTCTGCGCGGCCCCCATCATTAGTTACGCGGTGAATGCGCCAGCGGATATCCGCGCAGAGCGACTCGACCTGCGCGCCGACGGTACTACGTTCGACGTTCGGATGCCCGATGACACGGTGTTCACCGTCGAGACGCAGTTGGTGGCCAGCTACAATGTATCGAACTGCCTCGCGGCGATTGCTGTCGGTTATCTCTTCGGGGTACCAGCCGCCACGATCGCCCACGCACTGAAAGTGTTTGGTGGCGTGTCGGGGCGGATGGAGCGTATCGAGGTGGGGCAGCCGTTCAGCGTCGTCGTAGACTACGCGCACACAGCCGACAGCCTGGAGAAAGTGCTCAACGTGCTGCGCCCACTGACGCGCGGCCGCCTGATCGCAGTCTTTGGCTCGGCGGGTGAACGCGACAGAGTAAAACGCCCGGCGATGGGCGCCGTCGCAGCGCGTTTGGCCGACTTCTCAGTCATCACCGATGAGGACCCCCGCGAAGAAGACGCGGCTTCGATCTTGCGGGAAATCGCGGCAGGCGCAGAGGCGCGAGGCGCACGCGATGGCGAGCAATTCATCTGTGTGGTTGGGAGACGCGAGGCCATTCTGGCGGCATTTGAGCGCGCGCAGGCAGGCGATACCGTGCTGCTCGCAGGGAAGGGTCACGAGCAGAGCATCATTATAGGAAAAGAGAAGCTACCCTGGGACGACCGCACAGTGGCGCGCGAGTCGTTGACGTCTCTCGGCTACGGTTCCTCGGCATCAACGGAAGTCGTGAAATGAAGCGGGCACAGAGACAACAACACTCCCAGCGTTCGTTACCTGCCAAATTCGGGTGGCGTTACATGTGGTGGGATGAGTTCTTGAGAATATCTTGTTCGACAATGGGACAATAAACGGGGAAACGATTATGGACGTCGTGATGCTGCTTGGCGCATTCGTGATAGCGTTTGTCGCTAGCGCACTACTTTGCCTTATTCTTCTAGGTCTGTTTCCTTGGTTCCGAAGTGGTGAACGAAAACCCGGTGACTTCAAGCCAGATCAATCTGCGGTCAGTGGCTCATTTCAGATCGAGGTACGGCGAGGGCGCAAGAAGCCCAAGGTCGTGCGCCCTCGCTCGAACGAACTTCCGCTGATCGGCGGCGTCGCGATGGTGCTCGCTATTGTCATCGCGAGTATCCTGGCAGGTTACTTTATCGGACTGGATTCCACGCAGTGGCTGCTGCTCGGCATTATCCTGTTCGCTGGCGTGGGTTTTGGCTTTGTCGGTTTTATGGATGACGCGCGCAAAGTCTACAAAGGCACCGGCATCTCAGAAATGCAGAAGGCCGTCGGCGTCGTCGTAGTCTCGGGCGTTACAGCGGCGCTTCTGAACCGACTCGTCACCTCGCACGATGTGACTGCGCGCCTGGCCTACCCACCATACACCCAGGCTCCTATCATCGGCTCCGCGCTGGTCCATCAGCCACACGCGTGGCTCGTTTTCTTCCTGCTCATGACGATGTTTGTGGCTAGTGTGACCTCACTCGCTGTTGACTTCGCCGACGGAATGGATGGGCTTGCCGGAGGCCTGCTGCTAAGCGCGGGTCTGTCATACGCAGTGATACTGCTCGATGAAGGTGGCCCACAGCGCTTACCGCTTGTCATTGGCGCGCTGGTGCTCGCGGGCGCGGCGCTCGGCTATCTCCCCTTCAACTGGCCATCCTCATGGAAGGGCGGCCCGCATGGCAAAGGGAAGCGCTGGGCGAAAGTCATCATGGGCGATACGGGTTCGCTCGCGCTTGGCGGCATGCTGGCGATCATCGCGATTGTCGGACGCCAGGAACTGCTGATGATCATCATCGGCGGCGCCTTCGTGTTGGAGGGCCTCTCGGCGCTGATTTCGGCGCGCATCCTGGTCAAGTTCTACCGCCGCTTCCTCTTCGTGGAGCGCTTCGGCGCGCGGCATGGATTCCCACATACCGAGTTGCCGCTGCCATTCCTTGCGACGCCGATGCACCACCATTACGACCTGCTCAACATCGACCGCAAGCGGCTCGTCTATGGCGCGTGGGCGCTTGGCGCGGGACTAGGTGTACTTGGCATCGCGACGGCGGTTGGCCCCTTCACCTGGGAGCGCTACCTGGCCCGATTGGCGGCGCTTGGGCTACTGATCGCAGTCTGGCAGGCCGGACCCTGGACAAAAACGTTCTTCATCGGCCTGGAGGCTACGAACTCCAAGAAACCTGACACGCCTCGCCAACTGATCCTGTGCCACGGCGCACCGTACCGCTTGTTCGGTCGGCCATTGTATCGCCGCGTCGACACTGCCAGCGTGACCGAGCAGGTCCTCCAGACACCAGCAGAGCAGTTGCTCCTGTGGCAGCGTCTTAGTGTGTTCGATGCGCGTGCCCTGCTTGGCTACTTCTGCTACCGTGAAGACGATTTCGACGATGCCCAGCGCATTTGGGATCGCCTACCCGACCGCAACATCGACGTGCGCCCAGAGATCAAGGCGCTCATCCAGGAAGTCACGCATGCTCAGGCGATTCGGCAGAACGCGACTCACCACAACGGGAATGGGGCATCGCCTGACTCCTCGTTGGATAAGCCCGGGATGGATAACTGGCATACCCCTATTCCACAAAGTGGGCTGCCACGAACCCCTCGACTGCAACCACTAAACGGACATGACGCCGAATACGACTCGCCTTTCAGTGGCGCAGATGAAGACAGTCTCTGGCAACCACATCGCTGGGCCGCGGCGACTGGCGCCCCAACCGTGAACACTGGAGCCACACCCACGCGCGACCCGGGCCGGACGTATCCTCCGGAGCCCACGACGCCAGCCGCGCCAGCCAATGGCGCTCAAGAGGAGATATCCGCAAGCGCGGAGGAGACACAAAAGACAAAGAGCGCATCCGGCGCATCGCCTATCCCAACAGAGCCGAGCGAGCCGTAAGTCGTAGGCTCATCCGCGTTCCGACTTCAAGCGTGGTATACTCTGGCGTCTCTCTTTCGCCATTGAGTGTGTTTGGAGAGCGCAGACGACGCACGAATTTCGCATGCTTTTGCGAGCATGCGCGCATGTAGAACGCCTGACAGATGGCGATGGAGCGCGTTTCATGGCACTTACCGTAGGCATTATCGGCCTTCCCCTCAGCGGGAAGACTACGCTCTTTAATGCGCTCACCCGAGCTGGAGCGCAAATCTCCGGCTACCCCACGAGCACTGTTCAGGCGAACCGCGCCGTGGTGCAAGTACCAGACGAGCGGCTCGATCGCCTCGCCGAGATCTTCAATCCCCGCAAAGTCGTCCCCACCACCGTCGAGTTCGTGGACGTCGCAGGACTGGGACAGGCGACAGAGAACGAGCGCCGTGAAGGGCTCTCCGCTGAATTCATTGGCCATATCCGCAACGCCGATGCGCTCGCTGTCGTGTTACGCTGCTTCGACAATCCACAGGCGCCTCATCCGGCGGGCAGCATCAATCCGATTCGCGATCTGGATGATCTGATGGCGGAACTGGCCATCACCGACCTAGCCACAGTGGACAAGCGCATCGAGACAACCGCGCGTAAGGCGAAGTCGGGTGACAAGAAATTGGCGGAAGAACTCGACTTCCTCAAGCGCATTCGAGAGCACCTGAACGAAGGTCGCCCTGGCTCAGAGCTAACTTTCACATCTATTGAGGAAACCGTCCTCAAGGAACTCTTCCTGCTGACGGTGAAGCCACGTCTCTACGTCGCCAATGTGAGCGAAGATGCGCTTGGCGCTGCGGCTGAACTGCTGGCGGGCAAAACCACCGACGCGCCTGCCGCTGGCAGCGAACTGGCGCACGTCGCGGCGTTGCGTGATCGAGCCAAGGCTGACGGCGCGGAACTCGTGGCAGTCTCGGCGCGACTCGAAGCCGAACTAGGCGAATTGCCAGCGGAAGACGCGGCGGAATATCTCTCGGCGCTCGGGCTGCCCACACTCGGCGCCGACCGCGTCATTCAGGTAGGTTACACCACCCTCAACCTCATCTCATTCCTGACCGCTGGTGAGGACGAAGTACGCGCATGGACCATAACGCGTGGCTCGAAGGCCCCCACCGCTGCAGGCAAGATCCACACCGATTTCGAAAAGGGCTTCATTCGAGCGGAAGTCGTCAGCTACGACGACCTGATCGCCGCAGCCGGCTCGATGAAAGCAGCGCGCGAAAAGGGGCATGTGCGTCTGGAAGGCAAAGACTACGTTGTGCGTGACGGAGATATCATCGAATTCCGCTTCAACGTCTCGAAGTAACCTCATCGCAGACGTAGTGTGGGCGAGTAGGTCTGATGGCAGATTGACTCGCCCACGCTATTTTGCGCCCAAGGTAGCACATGGATGTCCACACGACACACCTATGCAAGTTTGTACAGGGCTACATTGCTGAAACTCGCTGAACCATCCGAGCAGATTGCGGTCCACCCGTTGCTGAATTTCGTATCCATGACCGAAGGATAGGCGTGCCCGTTAACGTACGGCGTCAACTCACCTGCGTTGAACATGATGCCCAGGGTAAATCGGCTCGGCGGCGCGCCAATGAGTGGAGCATCCTGGAGCTTTGTGATAGTGCCGTTCGCGTCCGCCGAATAGAGGATGTACCGACTTGAAGTCGTGTCTACCGCGAGGTAGTAACCCATGATGTTGTACGACGTGCCCGTGGTAATCGCGCCGACGCCCTGCCGAAAGCCCAATTCAGTCTTTCCACTCACCGGGCTGACGGTGGCCTCGAAATATCCTTTGTCCGCTGAAACGGCTTGCTCAGAGAGACATGCCAGTGAGCCCGCCTTCGGGGAGGACAGCGTCACAGCTGTAGTGCCCTCGCAGGTTGTGCTGGCGCCGTCGTTATTCCATGTTGTCGTCGTGGAGTTGTCACAGTTTGTCGGACTGTTCGGGGCCGCGCTCGCAAACACCAGATCGCCGACGCCGGGTGGGGGAGTAGAAGGAGCAGTCGTCGCGGTAGGCCCTGCGATAGTAGAGGTGGCAGTCACGCCTGGTTGCGTGGTCGCGGTTGGTGAGCCTGTTCCCGCATTTGCGGTCAGTCTCGCATTCGCTTGCGCTGTCTCTGTCGCATGGGCCGTCACCTGCTGTTGGTTCTGGATGTAGTTTCCCGCGCCAAGAACCGCCGCCAGCAGAACCACTGCGGCCAATGCCGCGATCCACAGTCGCCCCGCCCCACCTGTGCGCTGTGAGTCTGGCTTCGCACGGTCTGGACCACCCGGCCAACCCGGAGCCTTTACACCTGCTCCTGCTCCTGCAGCGGCAGCCACAGGCGCGGCGACGTCCACCGGCAGTGGACCGGGAACGTGGCGTGCGCTCGCTTCAAGCGCCCGGGCAAATGCTGTTACGCTGGGGAACCGTTGCGCGGGATCCTTCGCAAGTCCGCGCATGATCGCCGCCTCGACCTGCGCTGGCACAGTTGGGTTGATCTTACGAAGCGATGGGGGCGCATCATACATATGCGCACGGGTCAGCGGTCCTAGCTCACCGCTAAACGGAGGGCGGCCTGCCAGCAGTTGATAGGTCATCACTGCAAGCGCATATTGATCAGTGGCCGCCGAGAAATGACCGTCGAACTGCTCTGGCGCCATGTAGGTGAACGTGCCAGCGACCTGTGTGTGTGCCGTGGTGGACTCCGCGCCGCGCGCCACACCGAAGTCGGCCAGCATCATACGCGCGTGCCCATCAGGGTCGGTCTTGATGAGGACATTGCCAGGCTTCACGTCGCGATGCACCACACCACGATCATGGATATACTGCAGCGCCGACGCCACCTGGTTGACGATGTCAACGGTCATCTTCATATCGAGCGGCAACGTCAACTTGAGCTTTGAGCGTCCGCGAATCGCGTCAGAGAGTGATCCCTCTTCGGCGTACACCATCACGATGTACAGGTAGTCACGCTCAGAGCCGCTGTAAAAGACCTGCAATATATTGGGATTTGAGAAGTTGGCAGCCAGGCTGACTTCGCGCTTGAATCGTTCGCGAATCTCTTCGAGTTCTTGCGCTTGCGATGAGAATGTGTCAGGTCGAACGACCTTGACGGCGACTGCCCGATTTCCCGCGTTGAGCTGTTCGGCCAGGTAGACTTCACCCATGCCGCCCTCGCCCACCACACGAATCAGGCGGCAACCACCAAGCTCGCTCCCTTCGAGATTCAGCATCGCGCAATCCTCCACCCTGCCAGCGGCCCCAACAACTTCGTGGGCTATCGCCACATGAGTATAACAGAATCTACCCAGAGGAAGCACTCTACCATTGAAAGCGCAACTATCCTAGTTGTGTAACAACGAGGGTATGCTATACTAGGGCCAACGCACCAGTAGGTGGCGAGCGGTATTCTGGCAAGGGGGCTGGAAATAGCACGCGCATATGACATCTCGGGTCGCAGTTGGGGTACAATAGACTGAAGGGTGTCTAGATTCAGGCATGGCGCCCCTGGGCGTCGCTACCTGAGTCGGCGCTACACGATTCTCTGACCTGCGATCTCGCGATGTGTCTTGGAGTGAGAGTCTTTACCAGCTTTCAGTAACCACCTTCGCGCACACGCCTTATTCAGGGCGGCTGGAGGAACAGACACATGGAGCCAGTGATCGTGTCGGCCAACGCGCAACATGCAGTGACGTCTGATACTGAGAATGGTTCGGGAACGCCAGAGACGACCGAGCAATCGAACGACTCGTTTTTGGCTACCATCATTCGCATCGACCAGTCTACGGCTGAGCAGTTGTTCCGCATTGCCAGACTCTAGCGTCTGGCGCCACACGCACACATTGGGTTCAATCGCCAGGGCGGCCAGCGGGATTCGAGAAGCGATACACGCGCGCATCGAACCGTGCAGGCAAGCGAAAGGTGATACGTTCACGTATGGACGTTATTAAGATTTCTCCTCGTGGCTACTGCTACGGAGTCGTCGGAGCGATGGATATCGCTCGTAAGGCGGCGCAAGACCCATCCTTGCCACGCCCGATCTACATCATCGGTCTCATCGTACACAATCAGTTCGCCGTTGATGAACTCACGTCGCTCGGCATCACCACATTGGACGGACCCGACCGCGCCACAATCCTGGAAGGAGTCACAGAGGGCACCGTCATCTTTACGGCGCATGGCGTCTCGCCGCTGGTCAAAGAGCGCGCTCGCGAGCGCGGCCTGAACGTCATCGACGCGACTTGCCCAGATGTCACAAAGACGCACGACCTTGTGCGCGACTTCGTCTCGCGCGGATACGAAGTGGTCTACATCGGCAAGAAGGGCCATCCTGAGCCGGAAGGTGTCATCGGTGAAGCGCCCGGTCATGTCGCGCTCGTGGAGACACCTGACGACCTCGACAGCGTGCCAGAGCATATCCGCTCGGCCAAGCGGTTGCTCGTCACCACGCAAACCACGCTGTCGCAATGGGATACAGCAAAGCTGACCGAGGAAATCGTGCACCGGTTCCCGCAGGCGGAGGTGTACAACGAGATCTGTATGGCGACCCAACTTCGTCAGGAAGCGGTCGCAGCGCAAGCGCGCGGCGCAGATCTGACAATTGTGGTAGGCGACCCGCGGAGCAACAACACCAACCGACTTGCGCAGGTGGCGGAGGAGCTGGCTGGCAGCCCTTCCATTCGCATCGATTCGGTGGATGATCTGACTCCCGAGATGCTCGCCGGGAAACACCGCATCGCAGTGACTGCGGGCGCCTCGACGCCGAGTCAGATAACCCGCGCGGTCATTCGCTATGTTGAATCCCTCGGCGGAAAGGCCAAACTGGTCACTACTGCATAACGCCCACCCTGCCGCTGGCTCTGCCGAGCGCCGTTGCTGGCTCTGCGGCGACCAGCGCAACTGCTTCGAAAGGAACAGACTGCCCACCGTTTGCCCAACTGCGAACGCTGTCTGTGCGTAAACAGACCAGGCGGCGAACGCAAAAGAAAATCCTGGAGAGTCGTGTCGAGCCGCGCCGCTCACATTGAGGTGAGTGAAATGCCCGACGCGCAGTTCGGAGGATGCCGACGATGAAGAGCCTGTACGCGATTCTGGGGGAACTGCCATTCGCTGCGTTACAGGAGCTTGCTCCCTGGTGGGGCGCTGAGCCGCCCGAAGGTGACGATGTCGAGACCCGCCAGCGCCTCGAGCGCGCGATGCGAGACACCATCTCTTCACGTTTTGTCTGGGAGCGACTCAACGACGACGAACGGCGCGTGCTCTTTTGCATCGTTGGACCTTCAGCCCGCAATTGGCAACCCGTCGATATGACACCAGAACGCAGCCGCCTGGAGCCAGCCATTGCACTTGCGGCGGTCGAGCGCCTGGCGAAATGGGGTGTCATCCAGCTGGAGACAGCGAAGCTTCAGGGCGGCGAACTCGTGGGACAGCGCGCGACCTTCTACGGCTACGCCACGCCGCGCAATCCTCAGGCGCCCATCGAAGAGAAGCAAATCGCCTATGTTCCAACAGAACTGGCGACTGGTCTCTACACCACCGGACGTGAACTCTTCATCGCGCACGCCGACCGCTCTGAGAAGACGCTCGACGAACTTCTAATGCCGTACCGTCAGGGTGACCTCGATCAAATTGGCCGCCGATTTGGGCTTACGATGCAGTCGTTCTACTCGCGCAATGAGGTGCGCGCGGCGATGGCCGACAACCTCACGCAAGCAGAAGCCGTACGCTACGCGCTCGCCCGGGTTGATCCGAGCCTACGTGAGGTGTATGAGTGGGTACGCACGAGCGGTGGCAAAGCCACAGCCGCGCAGGCACGCAAGCGCTTCAAACTGGACGATATCGCGTTGTCAAAATTGCTGCATGCGCTCGAAGAATATGCGTTGATCTTCGACACATTTAGCGATGGTCAGCGCTCGCTCTTCATCCCTTTCGAGACACTCAATAACCTGCAGCAAGCTGATGCGCGCCCGCAGGTGACACTGGGGCTCGAGGAGCTTCCGTCGCCGATGGCTGTCCGGCCATCCGATCCCACATTTCTGTGGGACTTGGCGGCGTTGACGTCGGCGGCAGCCCAGCAAGAGATCGAACTAACGCGCGCGGGCTCGTTGCCCAAGCGCGCCGCACAGCGGCTGCTGCCTTCGCTCGCGAGTGATCGCACCCACGGGCGCGAGGACGACGCGCTGGCGTATGTCGAGATGCTGAAGCAGGAGGCAAACGAACTATGCGTCGTGTCAGCGCCGCCGTCGACTTCTCGCCGGCGCGAAGTTTTGACCATCGGCGAAAAGCTCGCGTCGTGGAGTCGGCACGACCTCGTCATGCAGGCGCGCAGAATCGTGAAGCGCTGGCCAACTGATCGCTGGTGGATCGATCTCCCCGGCGCAGGCTATCGCGAGTGGCATACGTTCTATCTGGAACTCCCGGTCGCTCGCGAGTCAGTCATCAAGCAGCTACGACAGTGCAAATCAGGCGTCTGGTACTCGCTAAAATCCTTCCGGTCGACGATTCAAGGCAATGACCCGTATGTGCTTCGACCTTCGCAGCGCTGCGCGGGTGAGGCAGGGTTCAAGCTCGCCGAGGAATTGCGCGCTCACTGGGACGAAACAGACGGTCAGATCATCACCGGCATGTTTCGCTCAACACTGTATGAGCTTGGGTTTGTCGCGCTGGGGTATGACCGTGAGGCTCCCCCAAACGCACATGAAGACATCAATCCTGACGCCTTCATGCTGACTGAGCTGGGCTTCGAAGCGCTGCACGGCGAACTGGGAGCCTCACAGCAGCCCTCGCCACGCTCGCTCATCGTCCAGCCAAACTTTCAGGCATTCCTAATGGAGCCACACATGCCGGCGCTCTACTGGCTTGCCCGGTTCGCCAGCATGGAGCAGATCGGCAGGGTAAGCCGGTTCACGCTGACACGAGAAGCGCTGCACAACGGGCTCAGTCGCGCTACCGACGGCACAACCATTGACGACGTCATCACCTTCCTGGAACGCCACAGTCACAAGCAATTGCCACAGAACGTGGTGTACACGCTACGTGACTGGGCGCGTCAACTCCGAGAAGCGCAGCAGCCTGAACATCCCGCGCGCGTCCTCAAATTCAAAGATGAAGGCGTCGTGGATCGCATCCTGCGCTCAAACAGGCTGAAGGTATTCCGCCTGCGACGGGTAGACTCGCGTTCGGTCGTCGCGCCGCCAGAAATCAGTCTGGGCGACCTACGCGGCGCACTGGAGCATCTCGGATACGCCAAGAAGTTGCTTGGTGGACTCGAAGAACTCGTCGCGCCTACCGTTATCGCTGCCGGGAGTCGTCGCAGTCTCGGCGCGCGGCGCGTCTCCGGCAGCCAGGCCCCCGCAATGAAGAATCTCTAGTCGAGCCACCAAACACCACCAAAATCCATACAAACAAGCCGCTTCTACTTTTGGAAGCGGCTTGTTTATTGTGTAGTCAAGCGGTTAGGCGCGGCGCTATGGGCTGGGCGTGTCAGTAGGAGTAGGCGTCGGCTGATTGACCGCAGGCACTCCGGCCTCAGTAGGATAGATCGCTGCGCCGATATCTGTTACTGACCACGAATTGCCATTCTGTGTGAGCACGAGCTTGGTTTTGTATGTAATTGGCTTTCCGCCCGGCTTCATTCGTGTCACATTGTAGGTCAGCGTTTGAGTCGTCGCCTTTTGATCGCTGGCCGGTCCGACGAGATCAGCCTTCGTCACAGGGCCATAGTCTTTGTCGGCCTGGGTCGCGTCGCCGACGAATTGCGCCTGCACGAATTGGATACGCAGGTTCGTCCCTAGCACGTTCACGTAGATATCTTGATACGCCTGCGTTTCGGCGTCAGACCAGAAGGTCGAGCCAATTGCGGTTGGCCCTGGATTATAGTTGAGCGCGTTGAACGCGAAGTAGGAACCACCTGCACAGAAAGCGCACGTAAGGAAAGAGCCAATCGTCATGATCAACGCCAGCATCAAGCTATTGGGCTGGGCAGGTGCGCGCACCGGGAAGCGTGATTCAAAGTCATCGCGCATCGCTCGCAGGCGCAGCACGCGCTCGTAGCGCGCCTCTCGCTCTTCGCCGTTCCTGGTTTCCGGCTGCAACTCAAGCTGCCGTAACTCTGCATCGATTTCCTTGATGCGTGATTGCGCTTCGCGCAACTCCTCCGGAGTCGCCCGTCTGCTCTTCGCTGCTGCAGACATTCGGGCGCGGTTGATATCGCGCACGCACAAACCTCCCTGCGTCAGCCTGTTACGCTACTTGCGCCGCGGTCAGCGCGTGCGTAATGTAACGGTTTGAGTCAGACAGTGTCAAGCAAAGTGGGACATTTTGTGTACTTATCGCCAACTTGCTTGCGTTTGTCGCCCGCGGGCTTCCTGTGCTACATTCCAGTGGACGCGGCGAGCGCTTGCGCAAGCAACTCACTGCGAACGCGCCGCATTCAACGACACCGGTGGAGGTCGAATGTCCAACCAGCAACAGCCCACGTCGGCTACCCCAGCCGCCGCCGAGCGCAAAGCGATTCGTCTGACGATCAACGGCGAGCAGCGGGCGATTGATGTCGAAACGCGCTCGACATTGCTCGACGTACTGCGCGAACAGCTGGGCCTGACGGGCGCGAAGCTGGGGTGTGACATGGGGCAATGCGGCGCCTGCACCGTTCTGATCGATGGCGAGACGATGTATAGCTGTCTGTTGCTTGCTATCGAGCAAGAGGGACGCGCCATCACGACCATCGAGGGACTGGGAGCCAACGGCGAACTTGACCCAATCCAGCGCGCGATGGTCGAACACGACGCGCTCCAATGCGGATTCTGCACCCCCGGCCAGGCATTGAGTATCAAGGCAATGCTCGACCGCAATCCACACCCCACAGACGACGAGATCGATCGAGCGCTGGCGGGCAATTTGTGCCGCTGCGGAGCCTACATCAAACTTCGCGCAGCCGCGCGTTCCCTCGCCGGACGCTAACACCTCGACGTTCCTGTAATCCATCGCTGTAATCCGTACAGAACAGGTGACGATATGCCGATTCGTGTAATCACAACCAAGGTCGAGTTCGAGGGTCAGGTCTACGAACAGCGCGTCGTGATGGAAGGCGACGAGCCCGCTGTCTGGGGCGCCGATGCCGACCTCAGGGTGGTTGGCAAGTCGACGCCGCGCGTTGACGGACGCGAGCGCGTGTCGGGCGCGGCGCAATACTCCTATGATGTCAACCTGCCGGGCATGCTCACCGCTGTCGGTCTGCGATCACCGCACCCACACGCCCGCGTAGTAAGCATCGATGTATCACGAGCCGAGGCGACTCCAGGTGTACGCGCTATCCTGACGCGATTCAATACTGAAGGCTTCAAGAATCCTAACAATGGCATGGACATCTTCGGTGAAGAGGTGTTATTCCAGGGGCAAGAGGTAGCAGTCGTGCTTGCCGACACGCGGCAGCAGGCGCTCGAAGCGCTCCCTCTGATCAACGTCACGTACGAGCCACTGCCATTTGTCGTGGACGCCGAGGCTGCGCTCAAAGACGGTGCGCCCCGCGTAAAGCCGGGAACCCAGGACAACAGCGTCTCGGATGAGTGGCCGCAAACCTACACTCGTGGCGATGTCGAACGCGGCCTGGCCGAAGCGGATGTCGTGGTTGAAACGACTTTCACGACCGAGGCCAACCTGCACAACAGCCTGGAAACACATGGCGGCGCTGCGCAATGGGACGGCCACACGCTTACCCTCTGGAGCTCCACCCAGGATATCTATGGCGCTCGCAAACAGGTAGCGGCCGCACTCAATCTCCAGCAAAACCAGGTGCACGTCATCAAGCGCTACATGGGTGGTGGCTTCGGAAGCAAGCTCGGCGCGCACAATGCTGGCCTCATTGCCGCGTGGGCGGCGCACCGGCTGGGCCGTCCGGTGAAATATATGCTCAGCCGTGAGGAAGAGAACCTCGCGGCAGGCTACCGCACTCCGACCGCACAGACCTACAAGCTGGGCGCGAAACGCGATGGAACGCTCACTGCAATTGACCTGAAAACGGTGGGCAATAACGGCGCGCTGCCGGGCTGGTTCCCTTCCGTCGCGATTCCAGCGAAAGAGATGTATCTCTGCCCCAATGTCCGCACTGTCGACTACGCGGCGCGCACGAACATCGGCTCGATGTCAGCCTTCCGGGCGCCCGGTGTCGCCGAAGGTATGGCGGGGCTGGACGTCGCGATGGACACGCTCGCACGTGCGTTGAACATGGACCCACTGGAACTGCGGCGCAAGAACAACACCACGCGCTATCAAATCGTGGATAAGCCGTACGCCACCAAGACATTGCTCGAAGCCTACGACCGCGCCGCCGAGCGCATCGGTTGGGCGACCCGCGACGACGAGGCCCGCCGCTATCCACGTGGCCGCAATGGCTCGTTGCGTCGTGGTGTCGGAATGGCAAGCCAGGTCTGGGGCGGTGAAGGTGGGCCACCAGCGCAGGCCATCGCAAAACTGCTTCCAGATGGCTCCGCCGTCATCATGACCGGCACGCAGGACCTGGGCACTGGGACACGCACCGTGCTGGCCCAGATCGCCGCCGAGGAACTCGGCCTGCCGCTCACCTCAGTGCGGGTGGAACTAGGCGAAACGGAGTTTGGCGTATTCTCGCCGCCCAGCGGTGGCAGCATGACACTCTCATCCGTCGGCCCCGCGGTGCGCATGGCTGCGGTGGAAGCGCGCCGCGAGACGCTTGAGATCATCAGCCATCTCACCGAAGCGCCAGTGGATGCGCTGGAACTGCGCGATGGAGCAGTCTTCAACCGCGAGACTGGCAAAGAGATGGGAACACTTGGTTCGTACCTTGGCCAACTAGACGGCCACGAAATCACTGCGCGCGGCATGCGCGGTCCCAATCCGGATGATGTGGTCGTTAGGACATTCGGCGCGCAATTCGCCGAGGTCGAAGTAGACATTGGCACTGGCCAGGTGCGCGTATTGAGAATCATCGCCGCGCACGACTGCGGTCGCATCGTCAATCCACTCACCTACAGCAGCCAGATCGAGGGCGGCGTCATTCAAGGGCTGGGTATGGCAATGACGGAGCAGCGGTTCATCGATGAGCGGCTGGGCGTCTCAGTCAACCCCAATCTCGGCGACTACAAGGTACCCACGATTCGGGATATTCCCGAGATCGAACTCGTCATGTTCGACCGCGCCAATGAATACGCCAACACGATCGGCTCACTCGGCGCTGGTGAGCCACCGATCATCCCAACGGCAGGCGCCATCGCCAACGCGGTGGCCCACGCCATCGGTCGCCCGGTGACTGGGATTCCTTTGACTCCTGACCGTGTCCTGGGATTCCTGAGCGACAAATAATCGTGCCTCTCGCACGACGACGATTGAGGAAGATACGCTATGCGCCCATTCGAGCACAGTTCTGTCTCTAGCGCGGCTGAAGCGGTCACTGCCCTCTCCGGCGCCAAGACCACAGCCGTCATCGCGGGCGGAGCCGAATTACTCTCGCTGATGAAGGCGAATCTCGCTGCGCCGACACACGTCATCGACCTGAAGCCAGCGCGCGATCTGCGCGGCATCGCATTCGCGGACGACGGGTCCGTGCGCATCGGCGCGCTGACGACGCTCGCAGAGATCGAACGCGACGGCGCGTTGGCCGAGCGAGCGCCGATCCTTCGGGAAGCAGTACGCGACGCGGCGACACCACAACTTCGCAATATGGCGACGGTTGGTGGCAACCTCATGCAGCGCACCCGGTGCTGGTATTTCCGCGGCCCATATACCTGCTGGCAAAAGGGCGGCGATCAATGTTACGCTCGTGGCGGCCAGAATAAATACCACGCCATTTTCGACGATAGCCCCTGCGTCTCTGTGCATCCGTCTGACCTCGCGCCCGCCTTGCTCGCACTCGACGCCGCCGTTCACATCGTAGGGCCGCACGGTGAACGATCTATCGCTCTGGATGAACTGCTCAAACCTCCAACTCCAGAGCGCAGGCGTGAAACGACGCTGGCGGCGGACGAAGTGATCACAGCGGTCACTATACCGGCGCAGGGTGTGTCTGGCGGCGGAGCATATATTAAAATGATGGACCGTCAGGCGTGGGCCTACGCGCTAGTCAGCGCCGCCGCACAGGTGACCGTGCGCGATGGCAAAGTGGAACGTGCGCGTGTCGTGCTTGGCGCCGTCTCTAATACGCCCCGACGGCTCCATCACGTGGAGCAGGCGCTCGTCGGCCAGCAACTCACAGCCGAGCTAGTCGCCCAAGCCGCCCAACAGGCTGCGGATGGCGCGACGCCGCTCGAACACAATGCCTATAAAGTCCAGATGGCGCGCGAACTCACACGGCGCGCGATTCTTCAGGCGGCAGGCGTCGAATGGTAGCGCGTCGGAGCATCTAGACGCTAAAATCTGCCGAGTGGCGGAGAGGGCTGCCACTCACGTACTCCCAGGTGGAAGAGAGCGTCGTCATGTCAGATGAGGTCAAACAGCGTAAGGCGGAACACGTCCAGGTATCACTCAATCACGATATATCCGCGCCGCAGTCAGCGTCGTGGGCGGATGTTCATCTCGTGCATCAGGCGCTCCCCGAGGTGGACCTCGACGAGATCGACACGTCCACGACCTATTTGGGCTTCCGTCTTCGCTACCCCATCTTCATCTCCTCGTTGACCGGTGGACATCCAGATGTCGCCATCATCAACGAGCGTCTGGCCACTATTGCGCAAGAGTATGGCCTCGCGATGGGCGTGGGAAGCCAGCGCGCCGCATTGGTGACGCCACAACTCGCGGAAACCTATAGCGTCACACGCGCAAAAGCGCCAGACGCGTTTCTGATCGCCAATGTCGGCGCGCCGCAACTGATCGCACAGCGTGGCAAACCGGCATTTACGCTCGCCGATGCCCAGGCCGCAGTCCGCATGATCGGCGCAAACGCCCTCGCCGTCCACTTGAACTATTTGCAGGAAGCGGCTCAGCCGGAGGGTGACCGCAACGCACGCGGCGCGCTCGCGGGCATTCGTGAACTGACTGCTGAAGTGGGCGTTCCCGTCATCGCGAAGGAGACGGGCGCTGGTGTGAACTACAGGCAAGCGCATCGGCTCGCGCGCGCAGGCGTTTCCGCTATCGATGTGGGTGGCGCAGGTGGCAGCAGCATGGCGGCGATGGAAGCCCAGCGCGCCAGTGACCGTGGCGATTCCGTTGCGCTGGCGATTGGCGCGCTCTACCGCTCCTGGGGCGTGCCAACACCCATCGCAGTCGTCGAAGCGCACGCTGGCGCTCCAGAGCTACCAATCACCGCGACAGGTGGCGTGCGCTCCGGGCTAGATGCCGCACGCGCCTTCGCGCTTGGCGCAACACTTATTGGCATGGGCTTTCCGTTCCTCAAAGCCGCGTCCGAGTCACTCGACGCCGTGCGCGCATTCCTCGATCAATTCCTCACTGAATTACGGGTCGCCATGCAGTTGACTGGCTGCGCGACCATGGCAGACATGCGCAACGCCCCAGCTGTCGTCACCGGAGCCACGCGTGAATGGCTTGACTTACGCGGCTTCGATGATACGCTCCGCACAATTGCGCAGCGCGGAATGGATCGGCTGTAAGTATAGTTGATTGTGTCTCCCTGACCATAAGGAGGCGGGCTGTGCACGACATAACTCATCAGCATCAAATGAGGTTTTGGCTAGTATCGGCATAGCACATGCGGTATTGGAGGTTGGAGGTCGCACGGTGCGAAGCTCCGACGTTTCTGACAGCGCGCGGCAGCATCCACTGCGATGCAGGCTCGTCGCCTGGCGACGTGTCGTTGCGGAAGCGTGGCAGCGGTTTGGCTCTTGGGTATGCGCCCACGTTCGCAAGGGTTCATGCGGGCGTCCAAGGATGGTGGCGATCAAAGCCAACCGGACGAATGTCAGTGTCGACCTCAGCGGGTCGACTAGCGGACAGGAGAACGAGTTATGGGGGTGCTGCGAGTGTTGTCGCATCACGGAGACGATCGTGTAGATTGGGACTACCCCGCCGTTCTAGTGGGCGACGAGGAAGCCCAGCAGGCTATCCGTGAAGCGGAGAGAATCTTCGCAGAACAGCGCAACCGAGGCGCGACGGCAGTACGCGTGTCGCCGGGCAGGCCAGCCGAGCGCATCGACAGCTTTGATCCATCCGCCCAGGAGATCGTCATGATCCCCAGAGTTGTCGGCGGCTGAGTCCTGCGGTGAGTCCTTCTTGGAGCATGGAGTAGATACGTGGGCTCCAGCGGTGTATTGCTGTTCGTCGCCATGATCGCGATCATGGTTGCGGTGTTCAGGATGTCGGCTTTGTTGACGATGAGTCCATACTTTCGCTCGCGCATCTGGCCCTGGTTGCGCACGCGCCCCTGGTGGCCTGTGCCAGCCGAGCGAACAGCCGAAGCGCTGCTTCGTCGGCTGCTCAACGAGCGCGAGTATGACGCGCTGAGCATCAACGGCTACGTAGAGGTGCCAAGCACACTGTATGCTGGCAGGATCTACCGCATTCCGCGCGGTCCCGGTCAGGTACAAGTCGTGGAGCATGGCCGTGTATCTGAGCGTTTATGTGTGCAACCAGCCGCAGTTGGCCTCCCAGAGGCTGATGTGGTGCTCATGCACAAACTCTTGCTAGAGGCGGACGAGCGGCGCTATCTGCTCACCGCAAACCATTTCCCGCGCGCCGTCTGGTACTGATCCGCAGGATGCGCCAGCCCAGTCGCCACGCACTGTAGATGGCAGAGTTCGAATAACTCGATGAGGCGTCCCACTGTTTGGGACGCCTCATCATTTTCTCGGCCACCGATTCGAAAGCGAACGCTACACCTCTACCACGACCGGAAGGATCATCGGGCGTCGCTTGTTGTGGTCGTAGATGAACTCGCTGAGTGTGTCGCGAATCTTGTTCTTGACGTAGTTCCAGTCCGCTGGGCCGCCACGTGAGCGCGTGTGCTTCTGGAATGCCTGGATAACACGCCCACGCGCTGCCTCAAGCAACGCCTCAGACTCGCGCTCGTAGACGAATCCCCGCGAGATGATGTCGGGCCGCGCAAGTGGTTCGCCTGTCTCGGCGTCTACCGTCAGCGTTACGACGAGCACACCATCGCTGGAAAGCGCACGGCGGTCGCGCAGCACGATCTGCCCCACATCACCCACGCCCGTGCCGTCGACATAGACATTGCCGCAAGGCGCGTGGTCGATGATCTTGATCTCTGCGTCGGCAGTCAATTCGATGATGTCGCCATCCTGCGCGACCACGGTCCGATTCGGCGCAACCCCCATGCTCACCGCCAGATCGGCGTGTGTCCTGAGCATGCGGTACTCGCCATGCACGGGAATAACACACTTCGGTCGCGTGAGCGCCAGCATCAGCTTCAACTCTTCGCGGCTGGCGTGGCCGGAGACGTGCACCTGCGCTTTCCCCTGATAATAGAGTTGCGCTCCCTGCCGCATCAGATTATCGATGTTGCGCGAAACAGCCCGCTCATTGCCAACGATCGGCGTCGAACTCAGAATGACCGTGTCATCGCGCTCAACCTGCACCAACCAATGATCGCCATTCGCGATCTTCGTCAGGGCTGAGGTCGGCTCACCCTGGCTTCCCGTGCAGATGATGACCAGCTTTTTCGCTGGAATCTTGCTGATGTCCTCGGCCTTGACAAGTGTGCCCACCGGAACTGAGAGATAGCCCAACTCAATCGCCATCTGCACATTGTTGACCATCGAACGGCCAACCAGCGCTACCTGCCGATTATGGCGCACCGCGACGTCTACCACCTGCTGCACTCGCGAGATGAGCGATGCGAACGTCGCTACAAGTATGCGGCCAGGCGCCTTGTTGAAAATGTCCTCGAACGTATCACTGATGACACGCTCGGACGGGGTGTATCCAGGATTCTCGACTCGGGTGGAGTCTCCACACAGCGCCAAGACGCCTTCATCGCCCAGTCGAGCCAACGCGCCAATATCAGCGCGCAAACCGTCAACAGGGGTGAAGTCGAACTTGTAGTCGCCCGTATGCAGCACCAGACCGACAGGCGTTCGCAGCGCCACGGCGACCGCATCGGGAATGCTATGGTTGATGCGCACAAAACTTACATCGAACACACCCGCCTGTGTGTGGACGTCTGGCGCCATCTCAACAAGCGTCGCGCGGTCGAGGATACGGCGCTCGCGCAACTTCACAGTGATCAGGCCGAGTGTCAGCTTGGTCGCGTAAACCGGCGGAAAGTTCAACTGCGGCAGCAAGAACGGCAATCCGCCAATGTGATCTTCGTGGCCGTGTGTGATGAAAATGCCGCGGATGCGATCGAGTTTGTCAGCGAGATAGGTTGTGTCAGGGATGACCAGATCGACGCCGAGCATCTCATCGTCGGGGAACATCAACCCACCGTCGACGATGACAATATCCGCGCCGCATTCGATCACCATCATATTCTTGCCAATTTCGCCCAGCCCGCCCAGCGGCACGAAACGCAGCGTCTGATTGCGGTCCGATTTTCCCCCAGCTCGCTGCTGTGGGGAGGGCTTTGCATGATGAGTATTCAAGAGGTATGTACGCCTTCCTGGTTTCTGTAGGTTCTCTGGATTTCGCGCGCCAAACACCGTCGCCATTCGCCTGCGCCGCGCCCTTGCAGCCAGGCGCGCATGGTGGTTACGGTCGTTCGTCGCAGCTTTTCATAGGTTTGCGTTGATGTATCCGTGCCGTCTCTCCGACAGAGCGGACGGTTGAGCGGATGTGTTACCGATACTGTATCATCGCGGGAACGTCGCTTGCGCGTTTTGCGGATTAATTCGCCTGTTCTTGCTGCTCCAGGAAGAGACGACCAAGGGTCGTCATCGAAACGACGTACTCGTCGCCGATAAACGCCAGTTCCACATAACCCTCTTCTTCCATCGCGCGCAGGTTGTCTGTGACGAGCACATAACCCTTCACCATACGAGCGACATCGCTTTCGGGCAGCGAACCCCATTCGCGTAGTTTTCGCAGCACCGCCAGTTGTCGTGGGGTGTCATCATCTATCGAACGCATGCGGATAGTCTCCATGTGCGGTGAGATCCGTTCTTAGCAAATAGCTAGCGAATAGCGATGTCGCTTGCGCCCGCGATCATCGTCGCAGGGGCTCCCGACTGGGCGACCACGAGATTCGCCGTCGTGCGGGTCACACCTGACGCATCGGTGGTCGTCGAGGTCACATTGGTCGCGACCACGGAGCCACCGCTGATCCAGCCGGGCAGGTAGGGCGATGAGACCGGGATGGAATCCTTTTGCCCCGAAAGGTAGAGCGCATCTCCCTGATATGCGATCACACCATTCGGCCCTACGCTGATCTGCGGGTGCGCGGCCAGCGTTTGGCTCGTCACCGCAGGAATCGGCGTCGAATCACAGGTGTCGCCACTCGTCATAGCTGAAGAACACAGCGTACGAGCAGCCGTCCCGTGTTGAGCGTCTACCGCGCCAATTTGCTCGAAAACGGCCGTAGTTCCAGATATTTGCCAGGCGCCCGCCACCACATTCCCCTGCGTATCGACATAGACATTCCCAAGCGACGTAACATGCGAGCCACCCAGGCCACCCATGAGAATGGACGCAATCTTGTCATCACGCGTCGTTTTGTCTGCGCTGAATGCGCTGACAAGCGATGACATGTCAACTTCGTTCAGTGACGCCGACCCAATCACGTTGGCGGCGGTCACGTTCGACAGGTCTTCACACGTGTAATACAGGAGCGAGCCATCCACCTGCACATCACCATACGCGCGCGGCTGGCTACATGCGTAGTCTTGCTGTTCGCTGTCTGTCGTGCGTATTTGCCAGGTGCGACGCCCATTCGGATCACTCACATCATAGGCCATGAGCCCGCCACCGCTACCAGAAATGAGCCAGTCATCGCCTAGCCACCCGTAGGCATGCCCATAGACACTGCCGCTAGCCTGGGTGTGGTAGGTTGGGCAGCTTGGGTTCTTCGAAGCGCTCAAACAGGTCGAAAGGTTCGTGTAGTAGATCGTTCCAGCCGCGCGTGTCGGCTGATCAGTAGACATGTTCTGGACGAGCGAAAAGGCGAGCATATTGCCGCTCGGCGACCAAACCAGTGGCCCCCACACCAGCGTCGCTCCATTCGAGAGGGTCAGGTGCGTGATCTGAACAGCGGCGCTGCCACCTTTGGGATGTATCCAGACCTGATTATCATAGACAAACGCATATTCGTTGTCAGGGCCATTCGATGCAATTTTGGGAGCCGCTGCCGGATTGTCAGCAGTGGACCCTTGCAGGCCAAGCTGGAAATCAATGCCCTTCGAACTACCAGATGCGCTACACCCTGTTAGCAAGCCTATGAGCGCGAGCGCGGGGAGAAGCGAGAATACTGACCAGCGGCGAAAGAGGCGCGCTGAGCGCTTCTTGCTCCTCATGAATTACTCCAATTACTCCTGGTTCGAACGTCAGCGACAATATCCGCCGACGCTGGGCTTCTCATGGCGGCGTTACTTCCCGAAGGGCGAACGCAAAGGCTCGCCACGCCCTGCGCATCCTCCGCCTGACAGCGCCAACCAGACAGCGCGAGCGCCTGCCGCAGGGGCGCATTCGACTGCAGAAGCGCCCATTGCACGTGATACCGCGTCAGAAGCGTATCCCAGCCCGGATCTCCATCGCTGATCGTGACGTAGTCCGCCAGAAATTGCTTGCCATAGACATCTGACCGGCTATCGATGAACACATGATACTCCGGTAGCGCCTCATCGAGGTAGCCACCCCACTCATACGGATTGTATCCGCGCCCCTGAGGCAAGCCGTCGTGGCGCAAGCGCTGAACCGCGGCTACTGGGAACGCGTGCGAGTCCCAGCGCGCATTGAGCAGTGGCGCGCTGCGGCCAGGAACATGACCGCCATTGGCCACCAGCAGCGTCACGCATAGCAGCGCCGCGACTGGCCACACGCCGCGCCCGATCAGTTGCTCCATGTCTCCAACACGTGCGGAGACACTGGCCAGCCGCGCCCAGACATTGCGCGCCTGGGCGGCGAGCCGCAACCGCCAGTCTGAGCCAGAGGCGGCAGTGTCGTGTGCAGGCGCGCCATAGCGCCCTGGAAGCGCATCCGCCAGGTAAGGTAGGCAAACCAGCGGCCAAATCGGCACGAAGCGCACATACAGAAACGCCAATGTAGTCCACAGTCCGCACATGACTAGCGCCACCGGCTCGATATGTCGCCCGGCCCGAGCGGCAAGCAGCCAAATCGTCACGAGCGCGAAGACTAGCGCGAGGTACGCCCAGAGCGCAGGCAAATGAAAGTCTGGCGACTGATATTCCTGCGTGTAGCGCGCAATCAGGGGATTCAAGGTGAATGTCAACAGGTGGTTCCAGTACCCCACACCCCACGGATTGAGCAGTGTGGCCAGCAAAGAGCCGGCCAACGTGGCTGCGAGTCCCACCGGATTCGCGACGCGGCGCGCAGGCGGAGTCAGCAACGCCAGCAAGGTCGCCACACCCAGCAGGGCGATGCCGCCAAGCCAGCCAGCATGAAAGTTGACCCATAGCGCCGTCGCCGCTGGAAACAGCCACAGCCGCCAGCGCTTGCCGTCATGCCAGTAGCGCCACAACCACTCGGCCCACCACACCATGAAGAGCAGCGAAAAGACCTGCGCGCGCGCGGTCCATGCCATCTCGACCAGCACTGTGCCGACGAGGCTTAGGCCAATCGCCGTGAGTGGCGAGGCGCCGTGTCGTCGCAGTATCCAGTACAGCGCGAGCAGCGTAGTCGCCATCAGAATCGACGTGACCGTCACCACACCATTGAGGCCGCCCAGACGAAACGCCACCGCATAGACCACCTGCGAGAGCCATTCCCAATGCACCGTAGGCTGCCCCAGGCGCCCGCTGAGAAACGGTTCTGTCCTGGGTAGTCCGTGTTCCAGCGTAAGCGAGCCGAGCGCGATGTTCCAGCCGACATCTCCATCAACCCCGAGAATGCGTCCCTGTAACCCCAGTAGACCGATCAACAGCGCGCAGACGAACAGAACGTCACCGAGCGACGGCAATACCGCCGCGACGATGCGCTCAGAAGGTGTCAACGACGCTTGCGCGTCTGGCGCCTCGGTTACAGTCGTCCGCTGGCCCATCGCTTGCCCTTCAATCCTTCGCTACGTCCACAATAGCGTGTGGGTGAATACCGTCCGTGAATAGAACGATCAACACGCGCCACTGGGGATGCGCCTGTACTTCGCGATGCGCCCGTGGCATTGGCGCCGATGTGTCGACGCGCGGCATAATCATGGAAAGGCATACACCCCTACCCGGCGGAGGAATGGCGCGATGGGCATCTCTCGACTTTTCGGACACAATTCAGATCCAGCGGCGAACGAGAAACTCCCTGACGGTTCACCGCGCCTGCCTCCAGGACAGACGCTGACAAAGAAGTGGCCTATCCTCACGTATGAGGCGTCGCCGACGTTCGACGCGAAGACCTATCGGTTCCGCATCTGGGGCGCGGTAGAGGAGCCGATGGATCTTAATTGGGCTGAGCTGCGAGCCCTGCCACGGGTGCAACTCACCGCCGATTTTCATTGTGTCACGACCTGGAGTCGCTATGACAACGCATGGGAAGGTGTCTCCATTCGTGAGTTGCTCTCGCGGGTGAAACCCAAGCCCGAGGCGGCATTCGTCGTTGCGCATTCGTGGACCGGATACACGACCAACATGCCCCTCAAAGACCTCGATGATGACGATACCCTCGTCGCATTCAACCACGACGGCGCCGAGATCGAACGCGAGCACGGTGGGCCAGTGCGGCTGATCGTCCCCAAGCTCTACGCTTACAAGAGCGCGAAGTGGCTGAGTGGACTGGAGTTCCTGGAGAAGGATCGCCCGGGCTTCTGGGAGGTTCGCGGGTACCACAATCACGCCGATCCGTGGACCGAAGAGCGCTTCTGGTAGTGCGACGCGCTCGCGCAGCATAAACAAGCCGCTCGCATCTCATGTCGAGACGCGAGCGGCTCCTGCTACGACCAGCTACGATGGACTGCTACAACTGGATTAACTCGCGCGGCGCATCCGCTGATACTCGCCGCTCAACTGCGTAATCAACTGGCGGGCCTGGGCATAGCTCAAGACGCCCTCTGGCTCCGGCTTGTGCAGCGCCTCGCAGAGTTTGCGAATGCTAACGACCTGCTGCTCAGTCGCGGCTGGCTCGTCGCTCGACAAGCGTTCCACCTCAGGAGCAGGCTCCTGCACTGGCGCTTCGCGAATCACACTCTGCCTACGAGGAGCAGCCGAAGCGGCTGACGTGGCGCCCTGTCGTCTCGAAGTGGACTGTCGCCGCTCTACTGGCGCATCCACTACGCGCTCGCCTTCATCCATCTCCGGCGCGAACGCTGTGCCGTACCCGAGGCCAAGCAGCGCACGACCGAGTGACTTCGTGCTGGCCTTCTCGATGAAATCGCCAAAATCTTTCGCGGACTCCGAGCCGTACATCACACTCTCATTGCCGAGCACGTCGCGCGCGACGGTCTTGAAGTGCGCCCAGCCTGCCTCGCGGTCGAGATCGACCAACTCCGTGCGGACGCTGTACGGCTCACGCGCCAGCCCGGCGGCAATCAGGGCGCGCTGATCTCGGATGAACCACAGCAGGCGAGACTGCACATTGAGGTAATCGCGCCCCTTCAGATTCATCAGGTGATCGTTCGGATCGAAGTCAGCCGCGATCATCCAATACGTCGGGAATGCCGCCTTCTGCGATGCAGTCTGGGGGCTCCGGTGATCGTTATGCGGCGTCTGAGTCATCTCTTCCACGGTCTCATTCCTCCAGAGAGCCTGGCAATCAGGCGTCTGATTGTATCGAGTTGGTACTGCTCACTGGTTTCCAACTCGCTCACCTATTCTTCTCGCGGCTGAACTGAACGGTAATGAGCGCAAGTGAATGGAACATATTTTCTACTTCAAAGATACCATAACAGCGCGCCTATTGGCAAGTGGCACAATCGGTGCGAAACTACGCTATGCTAGAGATACCGCGTAGCGTCCAAGATGAGGAAAACGTTCCGGGCACACTCCGGGCACACTCCGGGCACACTCCGGGGTCGCGTCTGGTGACACGGCGCGGCGGTCGCTCGTCAATATCTCTGGGCACAGGCGCAGAGCGTCGTCGTCGAGCCTCGTCGCAGAAGACGCGGCGTTGAGAACACAGAGTGGGCGCAGCGAAGCGCTCATTGAGGAGGAAGATCCGCATGGCGACCAAGATCACCATGCCCCAGCTTGGCGAATCGGTCGCTGAGGGCACGGTAGGGCGCTGGCTCAAGCAGGAGGGCGACACCGTCAAGCGGGATGAGTCGCTCGTCGAAATCATCACCGACAAGGTTACCGCCGAGCTCCCGTCGCCGGTATCTGGCCGACTCGTGAAGATCCTCGTCGCCGAAGACCAGACGGTCAAGGTCGGCGTTGATATCGCCGAAATCGAGGAGAATGGCGCCGGCGTCACTGCTGGCGCCAGCTATCAGGCCAGCGCAACGACTGGCGCAACCACGGGTGCGGCCTCCAACACTGGAGCTAGCGCGACTTCTAACGCAGCGCCAAGCGCGATCGCTCCTGCCTACCAGGCCAGTTCTTCGAACGGGGTTGTAGTCGGCGCTGCGAGCGCGACAGCCACCGCGACACGCGTTGGCGAGAATGGCGAAAAAATCTCGCCACTTGCCCGCCGTATGGCGCAGGAGCACGGCATCGATCTGAGCGTTATCCAGGGCACAGGCGACGGCGGCCGCGTCCGCAAAGAGGACATTCTGGCGCACCTCGCCGGACGCGAGATGGCCAGCCAGGCGCCAACCACCGCGCAAGCCGCGTCAGCGCCTACTGCGCCCACTGCGCCCCAGGCCGCGCCGCTCGCGCCGGTCGCCTTCTCCGCTGAGGATGAGGTCGTCACTCCGTCGCATGCACGCCGCGCCATCGCGGAGCACATGGTGCGCAGCAAGCGCACATCGCCTCACGCGACCACGCTGGTCGAGGTCGACATGACGAACCTGGCCCGCTGGCTCGAGCATCACAAAGATGAATTCAAGCGTCGTGAGGGCGTCGGCATCTCGTACCAGACGTTCGCAATCAAGGCCGTCGCGGAGGCGCTCAAAGAGCAGCCGTATCTCAACGCCTCGTGGACCGAAGACAACAAGATCGTGCTGCGCAAGCAAATCAATATTGGCGTTTCGATCGCGCTAGAGAACAATCTGGTCGTTCCTGTCGTGCGCAACGCCGATACACTGAACCTCGTCGGCATCGCGCGCGCCGTCGCGGACCTCGTCGCCCGCACACGCGCCAATCGGCTGATGCCAGCTGACGTGCAGGGCGCGACGTTTACGGTCAATAATCCGGGTGTCTTTGGCACGCTGATCTCGATGGCGATCATCAACCAGCCGAACGCGGGCATCCTCACCATGGATGCGGTCGTCAAACGCCCGGTGGTGATCGACGACGCAATCGCGATTCGACAGATGATGTATATGTCGCTCTCGTTCGACCATCGCGTCATCGACGGACTGACCGCCGCGCGCTTCCTGACGGGCATCAAGCGCCGCCTGGAGACGCCGGAGATCGAGGGCTAGCCCTTACTGCCACGAGAACGCAAGAGGCCCGCTGGTCAAAGCGCCAGCGGGCCGTTTCGATCTCAGGCTAAAAGAGTCCGGAAGATGGATACCGCCGATATGGCGGGCGCCGATACGACGCTGTATGGACGCGCCTGCGTCAACCTAGCTTGCGATAGCCGTCTCTCGCTCCTCACGACCGGCGCCTACCACCGCTCGGAGAAGGTCGAAATCACGAGTGGCCAGATCTTGCTGGTGCCACTCATAGGTCTTGCGGAATGGAAGCGGAAAATCAGGGTGACGAGCCTCGACATAGAAGCCAGCGCCCGTGCGGCCCAGATGGACTTCCGCCCCGGTTTGAGTATTCGCGAAATGTAGCATTACAACTCACTTCCCTCGACGACACGTTTTTCGTGCGAGGGGCGATGTTAACAGCACATGCCCACGCCACTTAGTATTATAACGCATTTGTGAAGCCATTACACGAGCTTATACATCTACCTCCGCCACTTGCCACTACACCTCATCCCAGAATTACAGATCACTCAAGCCATATTGTTGACTATCCAACAGTTGGAATATTCTCATATTTCAAACGTCCTGGCATGCGACCAATATCCTAGTCCGACCACCTCCAGATGGTCCTAATGGTCCTATTAGCCCCGGTTGAGGCATGCTACGCGCCGTGAATACCGCTTATTTGCTATCAATACAGACCCCAGCGCCATCTGAACTGCGAAGCAAGCGGTTGCGCGTGCTATACTTCAGTTCGAAACTCAGAAGGAAAGAAGGACTCCCACATGACAGCACAAAAGCCCAAGCAATCATCAGATACAGAGCGTGTATTGGTTTGCGTCGCGTGGCCGTACGCCAAGACTAGCACGCACGTGGGGCAGATCGTCGGGTCATTCCTGCCCGGCGATATCTTCGCCCGCTATCACCGGCTGGCTGGGAATGATGTGCTGATGGTGTCTGGCAGCGACGCGCACGGCACACCAATCACGGTAGACGCTGATAAAGAAGGCATTGCGCCAGGGGATCTCGCCGCGCGCTACCACGCGCAGATCGTCAAAGTGCTCGACCATCTCGGCATCTCGTTCGACCTCTACACGATCACCACGACCGAGAACCACTACAACGTTACTCAGGATGTCTTCCTGCGCCTTCTGGAGAACGGCTATATCTTCAAAGACACGATGGAGTCCCCCTACTGTCCGACAGATAACCGCTACCTGCCCGACCGCTATGTCAACGGGACGTGCCCATTCTGCGGCTTCAGCGACGCGCGCGGCGATCAGTGCGACAACTGCGGACGCACGCTCGACCCGATCCAGCTGATCGACCCGCGCTGCCGAATCTGCGGCAGCCTGACCAGCAAGATCGAGATTCGCGAGACGGAGCACTTCTTCCTCGACCTTCCGAAGTTCACAGAGCCGCTGGCCAAGTGGCTCGAAGCATCACGCGACCACTGGCGTCCGAACGTGACAAACTTCGCGCTGAACTGGATCAAAGAAGGTCTGCGCGCGCGCGCCATCACACGCGACCTCGACTGGGGCGTGCCGATTCCGCTGCCTGGCTACGAAGGGAAGCGCATCTACGTCTGGTTCGACGCGGTGATCGGCTACCTTTCGGCCAGCAAAGAGTGGGCGCAGCGCAAGGGTGAGCCGGATGCCTGGAAGCGCTGGTGGGAAGTCGGCGACGACGGCGAGGCGCCCGCGCGTGGCTACTACTTCATCGGCAAAGACAACATCCCATTCCACACGATCATTTGGCCAGCGATGCTGCTTGGCTACGGCAATCTCGCACTGCCTTACGATGTCCCCGCTAACGAGTTTATGCAGATGGGCGGACAGAAGGCATCGAGCAGCCGCGGCAACGTCATCTGGACGCAAGACGTGATCGACCAGTATGGTTCTGACCCCCTGCGCTACTACCTCGCGGCTTCGATGCCCGAAACACGCGACACTGAATTCACCTTCGACGAACTGATTCGCCGCAACAACGACGAACTGGTCGCCGCCTATGGGAACGCGGCTCATCGCGTGCTGACTTTCGCCCAAAAACACTTTGGAGGCGAGATTCCAGAGCCAGGTGACCTCACCGCCGCCGACACTGCGCTATTGGACGCGGTGCGGCACGGCTTTGACGCGGAAAGCGCGGCCATCGAAGCGGTACACCTGCGCGAAGGTCTGAACGAGGCGATGAACGTCGCTCGCGCAACCAACCGCTATCTGGATGAGCAGGCGCCGTGGAAGTCGATCAAGACCGACCGTGCGGCAGCCGCCCGCGCCGTGTGGACGACGCTCCAGGCGCTCAATGGTTTGAAGGTGCTCTTTGCGCCGTACACGCCCTTCTCATCGCAGAAGTTGCATGAATTGCTGGGCTTCGATGGTGAGGTGACAGCCTGTGGGTGGTCGGCGGCTCCTGCGCCAGCCGGGCAAAAGCTCCCCACGCCGTCGCCACTCTTCGCCAAATTCGAGGCGCTAGACAGCGAACCTGCAGCGACGAAGTAAGGCGCGATTCGTGACCGTGTTAGCGGATAGCTTCTGACCTCGCGCCGGGGGCATCCGCCTGACATGGCAGGCTGGCGGGCTGAGCGCGTAAAATCCTAACATGACGCGACGCAGCGGCACATTGCTAGCCCGGAGCCGTGCTGCGTCGCCATTGCGCATCTGGCGTGCGCTCCCGGGCATTCTTCGAAGGGGGTAAGCAGAGCCATGCGACGCATCGCTATTCTCGCGGAAGGCAGCTTTGGGCCATTTTCAGCCAAAACGGCGGTTGGTGTGCTGCGCTACAGCCCAGACACTGTCGTCGCCGTGATCGACAGCGCTCACGCAGGTGAAACAGCCGAACAGGTCATCGGCAGCGGGATTGGCGCCGGCGTACCAGTAGTGGGGGATGTCGAGGCGGCGCTCACCTTCAAGCCCGATACGCTGTTGATCGGCATCGCGCCCATCGGTGGCCGCCTACCCGAAGCGTGGCGCCCGGGCATTCTGCACGCGCTAGAAGCCGGCCTTACCGTCGTCAGTGGCCTGCATATCTTCCTGAGTGACGACCCCGAATTGTCGCAAGCCGCGAAAGCGCATGGCGGCGCCATCTGGGACGTGCGGCGGCCATCTGACGAGCTCGCCCAGCGCATACGCGAGGGAACGCCGCACCGCGCCGGCAGCCACACAGTCTACTTCTGTGGCACCGACTGCAATGTCGGCAAGATGACCGCGTCATTTGAACTCTGGAAAGAAGCCCAACGTCGCAACGTCTCCGCCGGGTTCGCCGCCACTGGGCAGACAGGCATCATGATCTCAGGTGAAGGCATCCCCGCCGACCGCTTCATCAGTGACTTTCTCTCGGGCGGAGTCGAAGCGATGACGTTGGACTTCGCCAATCGCTACGACTGGGTATTTGTCGAAGGACAAGGTTCACTTACCCACCCAGCCTATTCTGCCGTCACGCTCGGGCTCCTGCACGGCTGCGCGCCTGATCTGCTGGTACTGTGCCATCAGGCAGGCCGCACCGCCGTACACGGCTACGAAGACACGCCGATTCCGTCACTTGCCAAAGTCCGCGAGATCTACGAGTCAGCCGCTGGATGGCTGAAGCCCGCGCCTGTTGTCGCCATCGCGCTCAACACCTATCTCATGCCGGAGGATGAGGCGCAGGCCGCGCTGGAGGCAGCCACACGCGAGACGGGGCTTCCGGCCAGCGACCCTGTGCGATACGGCGCGGGCGCGCTGCTCGATAGCCTCCTTGCGCACAGTGACAAGCACGCGTAACCGACCCACAGACGTCACAGCGGGCATGTGATGCGCCCGCTGCTACGCACGAGGGAGAACTCCTGCATGGACTTGACCGCGCATTCGCTCGATCTCACGTTAACGACCCCATTCCGCATCTCGCGGAGTGTTCAGACACACGCCCACAATGTGCAGACGCAGATTGACGCCGACGGTGTCGAGGGTATAGGCGAAGCGGCGCCCTCCGCCTACTATGGTGAGCGGCGCGAGACCGTTTTCATGGCGCTGAGCGACTTCGCCGAACAGATCGACTATGATCCAGCGCTCATCAACGATATTGTTGAATTCATGGACAAACGCCTGCGCGCCAATGCGTCGGCCAAAGCGTCCGTGGACATGGCGCTCTACGACCTGCTCGGGAAGCGACTTGGCGTGCCTGTTTATCAGTTGCTCGGACTCAACCCCGAGCGCACGCCTGTCACCTCATTCACCATTGGCATTGACGAGCCGGAGGAGATGGCGCGTAAAGCCGCCGAAGCCGCCAAGACCTATCCCATCCTCAAGATCAAACTCGGCGCGCCGAACGATCTTGCCATCGTGCGCGCTATCCGCAAGGCGACCGATGCGACCCTGCGCGTAGACGCCAATGCCGCCTGGAGCCCGAAACAGGCGATCAAGACGATCCGCGAACTCGAACCGTACAACATCGAGTTTGTCGAGCAGCCACTGCCATCCACAGATATCGATGGGCTGCGCTTCGTGCGCGAACACTCGGATCTACCCATCATCGCCGACGAGAGCTGCATCACCGAAGCCGACATTCCTCGGCTGGCAGGCGCGGTCGACGGCATCAACATCAAATTGATGAAGTGCGGCGGCATCCACCACGCGCTTCGGATGATCGCCGTGGCGCGGGCACATCATCTCAAAGTGATGCTGGGCTGCATGATCGAAAGTTCGCTGGCGATTACCGCGGCTGCCCACATCAGTCCACTGGTGGACTACGCCGATCTCGACGGCCACTTGCTCATCAATGACGATCCATTCGAAGGTGTAAAGGTGGAGCAGGGCAAACTCGTCTTGCCAAAGCGGACAGGCCTGGGCGTGCGACGACGCGACCAGGAGGCGAAACGTCAGGCGCTGGCCGCCGCCTCATCTGGGCGCATCCCACGCGCGCCAACACACACACCGGACGACGAGGAGGAATAGACACATGTCGCTCGACTTTGACGAAGCATTGGCGCTGCTGAAGGAACACAACACCAACGATAGCCTGGTGCGCCACGGCATCGCGGTCAGTGACGCGGTAGCCGCCTACGCCCGCAAGTTCGGCGAAGACGAAAACAAGTGGCGTATCGCCGGGCTCTTGCACGATGTCGACTACGAAAAGCACCCCACCGTCGAAGAACACGGCAAAGTAGGAGCAGGCTGGCTCGCCGAACTTGGCTATCCAGATGATGTCGTACACGCGGTCATCGCCCACAACGACATTCACGGTGTTCCACGCGACACTCTCATGTCCAAAACCGTGTTCGCATGTGACGAACTCACTGGGCTAGTCACCGCCGCAGTGCTTGTGCGTCCAGACAAGAACATTCACGGACTAGAAACGTCATCTGTGCGCAAGCGGATGAAAGACAAAGCGTTCGCGCGCGGGGTGAATCGCGAAGACATCGTCAACGGGGCAGAGGAACTCGGTGTCGACCTGAACGAACACATCGCGTTCGTCATCGCCGCGATGGCCGACGACGCCGATCGCCTGCAACTCGCAGGAGTCAAAGCGTAGCCCGCACTGAAAGGATTGCGATTGATGACTGTTCGCGAACCAGACAAACAGCATCTCGCTACTGTCCAATACCGCGACGCCAGCAATCTGAATGCGCGAGCATCGCTGCACGCACGCTTTGGCGCTAACGAACACCCCTGGTTCCGTTGGCTATTCGACCAGTTCGCACGCCTGACGCCCAACAACGCCGCTGTGCTGGAGGTGGGAGCGGGCCCAGGCGCTCTGTGGCGCGACAATCTGGACCGTACGCCCGCAGGCTGGAAGGTCACACTGACTGATCTGTCAGAGGGAATGGTAGACGAGGAACGCAGGGCAATCAGCCATCCCGCGTTTACCTGCACTACGGCGGATGTGGAGTCTCTCCCATTCGACGACAATACAGTCGATGTCGTGATCGCAAACCACATGCTCTACCATGTGCCAGACAGACCTAAGGCGCTCTCGGAGGTCAGGCGCGTCTTGCGACCAGGCGGCGCGTTCATCGCAGCGACCACCGGCGAACACAACATGCGAGAGATGAGCGAACTTCTGCTCGCGGTGGCGCCTGATAAGGCAAGCGCACACTTGAGAAATGAGGTGTTCTATGCATTCACACTCGAAAAATGGCGCTGAACAGTTGACGCCGTACTTTACGGACATCGTCATGAAGAAGTACCCAGACGCGCTGGATGTCACTGAAGTTGAACCACTGTTGGCCTACATCCTCTCCATGGATGCGCCCGGATTTCGTGAGCCTGACATGACAGCGGCGCTCGAGCAGCATATCCGGCGTACGATGGATCAGGCAGGTGGGGTGTTCCACATCTCAAAGGAGGTAGGCGCCTTTATCACGCGCAACGGCAAATAAGCTAGATATGCAGTTGTGAGCCACGCAGCGATTACAGCGACCAGTATGGACGTTGTCCATATCGTGCGGAAGGTCAAGGTGAATCCGCTATGAGCGCGCCATCACAGGAAGCACAGCCCAGCGTGCCAGGGCTCGGAAACTATCATACCGACCCGCTGAATCCAGCGATGGAACCACGACGCCTCTTCGCGGAGGCGTTTGGAACCTGCCTGCTCACACTCGTGGCGGCTGGAGCGGATACCATCAGCGCCGCCACCGGAACAGATATCCCGAAGCCTGCGGGTGTCATCGCGCCAGCGCTCATGGTGATGGCCATGATCTACGCGATCGGCGACGTGTCAGGCGCACACTTCAATCCAGTGGTGACACTCGCCTTCGCCGTTCGCGACGATTTCCCCTGGAAGCGCGTCCCAGGCTACTGGATTGCACAATTCGTCGGCGCCATTGTCGCCGCTGCCATTCTCCGCATATTGTTTGGCGACGTGGGACATCTCGGCGCGAATCTGCCAACACACCATGTCAGCCTGCTGGTAGCGCTCGTCACCGAAGCGTTGCTGACGGCGATCCTGGTAACGATCATCCTCGGAACTGCGCACGACACGCGCATCGTCGGCCACAACGCCGCGATTGCTGTCGGCGCCACCATCGCGCTGGCAGGACTCATCGGCGGTCCAGTCAGCGGAGCCTCGATGAATCCCGCGCGCTCACTCGGTCCAGCGCTCGTCGGAGGAACGTTCGACAACCAGTGGATCTACCTCGTCGGGCCAGTGCTGGGCTCGTTACTCGCGTGCGCAATCGCCTTCCTGCTGCATGGGCCAACCACAGAGGAGGCGAAAAAGGCAGCCGGGGGCCTGTAATCATCTCTTCAACTAGGTAGGCGCCATGACGACCAACAACGATCCCCACGCGCTGTTTTTCAGCGGGGGCAAGGATTCAATGCTCGCGCTTGACCGGAGCATTCGCGGGGGGCGCAACGTAGCAGCACTCGTCACGCTGTACGATGATGCAAGTCAGCGCATACGCTTTCACGGCGTGCCAATCGACCTCATGCGTGCGCAAGCAGAGGCGTTGGGCATTCCAATCGCACTCTACGCGACTACACCATCGACGTTCGAACAGGTCTACCTTACAGCACTTGCGGACCTAAGAAGCGACGGCATTCATGGCCTGATATTCGAAAATATCCATCTCGCGGAAGTGCGCGCCTGGTATGAAGAGCGCGTCCGCCCAGCTGGGCTCGACCATCTCGAACCGCTCTGGGGGGGGCGCCGGCGACACTGGCGACGGAAGTTGTCGAACGAGGGTACGAAGCGCTCGTCACCTGCACCGAGGACAAGACTGCTGACCAACATTGGCTTGGTCAGCGGCTCGATGCGCCTCTGCTGAGCGCGTTTGCTGCGGCTGGAATTGACATCTGCGGTGAGCATGGCGAGTATCACACCTTTGTAGTGGATGGCCCGCTCTTCCGACACCGGCTCAACGTATCGCTTGGCGCTGTACATGTCGAGGGCGGGTTCCATCAAATTGATGTCCAACTAGACATCGAACCTGACGAACACTGAGCCAAAGTTCAACTTCTCCCTCGACCTTCTCCCTCGACCTTCTCCCCCGACAATTCCAGCCACCGTACCCCAATAGTCGTCGGCTATAGGAAAACATGGACAAAACCGTCACTAGTGACTCGGCATCGAATTTTCGGGATGCGCCTCACTGAGCTGCGGTAAAGCGAGCGCACCCGCCGAAATACGGAGGGTCAACGTATCGGGCGCATCTCCCAAATCAATCGTCACCTCGTCGCCCTCGCTCACTTCGCCGGTCAGCAGCGCTCCAGCCAGCGCATCTTCGACACGCGCCTGCGCTTCGCGTCGCAACGCACGCGCGCCGTACTCTTCGCTGAAGCCGCGGCTCAGGATGAGGTCCTGCGCGCTCTCTGTCACACGCAACTTGATTCCCTGGGGCTCCAGACGCACCTGGATCTCATCGAGCATCAAGCCCAGAATACGCCGAATGTCGCTGCGCTTGAGCGGATGGAAGACGATGATGTCGTCCAGTCGGTTGAGGAATTCGGGTCGGAAGGCGCGCTCGATCGCCGGCATCACGGCACCGCGCAGTGCGTCGTCCGCTCGCGCCGCCGCATCGGCTGTGCGGAAGCCCATGCCGTCCCGGTAGCTCATTTCACGAGCGCCCAGATTCGTGGTGAGAATGATGAGCGTATGCTTGAAGTCGACCTTGCGACCCTTCGCGTCAGTGAGTGTTCCATCCTCGAAGATCTGCAACAGCAGATCATAGACTTGCGGATGCGCCTTCTCGATCTCATCGAACAGCACGATGCTGTGTGGACGTCGGCGCACCGCCTCGGTCAACTGGCCGGCCTGATCGTAGCCGACAAAGCCAGGAGGCGCTCCCACCAAACGCGCCGCATTGTGCCGCTCCATGAACTCAGACATGTCGAGCTTGATGAGCGCTTCGTCCGAACCAAAGAGCGCAGACGCGAGCGCACGGGCTAGTTCGGTCTTGCCGACTCCGGTCGGGCCAGCGAAGAGGAACGACCCCATTGGACGTCTCGGGTCGCGCATATCAGCGCGCCCACGCCGTACCGCACGCGCTAGCGCATGCGCCGCATCGTCTTGCCCGATGACGCGCCGCCTGAGTGTTTCATCCAGATGTAGCCAGCGCTGAGCTTCCTCATCACTGGGCGCCGCAGTCGGGATACCCGTCCAGCGGGAAACGACTTCGGCGACGTCGCGCTCGGTAAGAGTAGGCACTTCTTCGTCGCGCACGCGCCGCCACTCTTCCTCTGCCGCGGCGACCTGCTGACGCATCGACATTTCCTGATCGCGCAGATCCGCCGCCTCTTCGAAGTGGCGCTCGCGCACGGCTTTCTTCTTGAGGTCCGCCAGCCGCTCCAACCTGTCACGCAGCCGCAGGGCTTCCTTCGGGATGATCGAGCGCCCGACGCGTAGACGCGCTGCCGCTTCGTCCATGAGGTCAACAGCTTTGTCTGGCAGCGAGCGATCCTGAATGTAGCGATCAGAGAGACGCGCCGCCGCTGCGAGTGTCGCATCCGGTAACTTCACATGGTGGTACGACTCATAGCGCGAGCGAAGACCAGACAGCACCGCGATCGTCTCCTCTACCGTCGCTTCCTTCACCACGATGGGCTGGAATCGGCGCTCGAGCGCGGGATCACGATCCAGAATCTTCTTGAAATCATCGCCAGTCGCGGCGCCAATCACCTGAATCTCACCACGCGCGAGTATCGGCTTGAACAAGTTGGCCGCGTCGATCGAACCTTCCGCGCCACCAACGCCGAGCAGCGCCTGCAACTCGTCGATGAACAGGATGACGTCGCGTGAATTCACTACCTCGTCCACGATCGCTTTGAGCCGTTCCTCGAAATCACCACGGTATTTCGTGCCAATGGTGAGCAAGCTCACATCGAGAGACACGATTCGCTTGTTCTGTAGCGCTTCTGGAGCTGAGCCAGATGCGATCTTCTGGGCCAGTCCCTCGGCGATGGCCGTCTTGCCGACACCAGCGGCGCCAACCAGCACAGGATTATTCTTACGCCTGCGGGTGAGCGTCTGCATGGTCTGGGTCAGTTCTCGTTCGCGACCGATGACGGGATCGAGTTCGCCATTCAACGCTGCTGTCGTGAGGTCGCGACTCACCATGTTGAGGGTAGGCGTTCTTCGATAGCGCGCCGCGTGTCCTACCGCGAAATCGCTGTCGTCAATAGGCTGCGCGTTGAGCATGCGCGTCACCTGCGCCCGTGCGCTTTGATAGGTGACACCGAAGCTTTCGAGCACTCCCGACGCGATGCTTTCTGTATCGCGCAAGAGCGCCAGCAGGAGGTGTACAGTTGTGATAACAGCCACGCCATCGACTCCGGCCTCATCCTCAGCGTCGGACAGCAACTTTGGTATCTCCGGCCGCAGGCTCGGCTCGCCGGTAGCGCCACGTCCACCAGCCCCCATGATGAAGTCGAGCGCGCGCCGAATCCGCGTGACACTGGCTCCCTGGCTGGAAATGAGTTCAAGGAGTTCCGGTTCACCGACTTCGAGCACACCCGCGAGCAAATGCTCGCTCCCGATCACCCGATGATGCAATCCAGTGGCGACACTCCGGGCAATGTCTAATGCTTGTCGCGCTTCCGCGCTGTAATGATCGAATCGGTGCACGTAGGCCTCCCTCGCGCTGCCAGGACTACTGATATGGGCCGCGGTCTCTTACGGGAGGCTAAACGCAAGGAGGGCGCCACGAACACAATCATCGCGCACGATGAGCAAATCCCGACCAGGACAGTGACATCCATTGTTGAGCTAGAGCGCGGCCAGAGCCCGACTGAACGCCTCACGAACGGACCTCGAACGCAGGGGATTCCAGATCGTGTCGATGCTAGAAATGAGATCTTGGCGCTCGGCCACAAGCGCCTGATGAAACGCCTGTAGTCCAGCATTCTCACGGTCGCTCTCCATAGCCTCCGCGACAACGCCGATCAGCACCGTGAGGTCCTGAATATCGCCAAGATGCGTCTGCGCCGCGACCAATGCCTTTCGCATTGGCGTAACCTCTGAGCCGAGGGGCGCCGCAAAGAGTTCGACCACATACCGCATTCGCTTGCAAGCGATGCGCAACCGATGAAGCGTCGCCGGCTCCGCCTCATCGATCATGGTTTCATAGCGCAGAATCGTCTCGTAGCGGGGCCACAGCGCTGTTCCCGCGAAATGCCGCGTCAGAATGCACTCCTGCTGGCTTTCCTTCGCGTCTTTGGCTGTTCCAGGCGTCAGACCTGTGAACGTCGACAGGTCAGCGATCAACTTCGCATATTTGCCCTTGTGAAGGCGGGCCATCAATTGCTCATACTCATCAAACCGACGTCGAGCGAGCGTGGCGCGCAAAGATTCCAGACTTGATTCGCGTTCGTGGTCGCCGCTCACCCAGTTAGCGATGCGCTCCAAAAAGATGTCCACATCGCGGACGGCTCCAAGCTCGTCTGCCACCTTACTCAGCCGACGACGCAGCGACTCAAGCCGCTTATCCAAGAATACGCCTGCGCCCTCGGCTGACTGCAGCGTGGTGCGGATGCGCCGCGTCGCCACCCGCATATCATGGATAGCGTCCGGGTCGGCTCCCTGCTCGATCACCTGACGCTGGGCGACCAGCAACATCCGAAGGTGGCGGCGCAACGCATGACGAACGACGGTATCCACAAGAGTATAGCCATCGAACGCCCATCGCGCGTGGCGGAGCAGCGCTAACCCGCGTTCCAGCTTCGACCTCGACTCCGGCGCCAGCGGCAGCGCCTGGCTGAGCGCCGCACTTAGGGTGTCCAGATCGTCACGCGCGCCAGAGCCTTTCAGTTCCAACTCCAGCTCGTGAATCGGCTCATGGCGACCCGCAGCGGTGATCTCGCCAGTATCGAGCGCCAGTTCTCCGACGATACGTATACGTCCCTGGCGCCGCACGTTCCACAACCGTCGCTCCACCCGCAGCCTAAGCAACACCTCGAGCGACTCACCACCTATCAGCGCCAGCGCTCGCTCGCCCACTTCGCGTGGCCAATCGTTGGGGTCGAGGCTCAACGGCCCCGAGAGCTCCGCTTCGATTTCTTCGCGCTCATGAACTCCCCCGCTCCCCGCGTTCGGCCCCTTCAATGTCACCACACGCCTGTCGCCAATCGTGCGAATGCGCAGGGCATGCAACGTGCCCGTGACCAGACGCGAGGGTGTGTCGAGCAGAAGATCCACATGCCGCTCGACGCCCGCGCCTCTCAACATATAGTTGGGCAATTTCAGCGTATCGAGTTGTTGAGGATCAAGGTCAGCGGTAATGGCGAATTTCGCCTCGATCTCCATCGCTGAACCTCCAACTCACCACGCGGCGACTCCCCGAAACAAAGGACGCGTTAACCGCCAATCATGGACATCGAGCGAGTAGTGCGGCGGAAGCGTTTGTCGCCGATGTAGTGCTTGAGCTCCTTGTGCCACACAGCCTCGCGCAGCGCACATTCGATCTCGCCGTCGCTTGCGCCGGAACGCAGCAACGCGCGCAGGTCCGTCTCCGTCTGGGCGAACAGGCACGTACGTAGTTGCCCCTCCGCCGTGAGTCGGATGCGATCGCACTGGGCGCAGAACGGCTCACTCACCGGATTGATAAAGCCAACCTCGCCTACGCCATCGGCAAACGTATAGCGTCGCGCAGTCTCAGCGGGATCGCTCGGATTCAGAAGCACGAGCGGGCCGAACTCAGCCTCCATGATGGCGCGAATCTCGCCACCCGTGAGGATGTCTTCCTTGCGCCAGATCTGGTCGGCATCCAACGGCATGAACTCGATCCAGCGGACGACATAGCCTGTGCGTCTGGCGAACCGCGCGAAATCGTTGACTTCCGCTTCGGTGAATCCGCGCATCGCCACAGCATTGATCTTGATGGGGCGAATCGTCGGGCAATCGTCGAGCGCACGCAGTCCGGCCATCACCTGCTCCAGCGCATCTCGGCGGGTGAGTTCAGCGAAGCGTTCACGGGCCAGCGAGTCAAGGCTGACATTGATGCGGGTTAGTCCAGCGTCCGCAAGAGATTGCGCCATGCGTGAGAGCGCGAATCCATTCGTCGTGAGGCTCAGGCTGGTAAGGCCCGGAATCCCTCGCAGCATCTCGATCAACGACGGAAGATCGCGGCGCACCAACGGCTCGCCGCCCGTCAACCGCACCTGCTCGATGCCGATGCCCGCGGCGATCCGCGTCAACCGCGCAATCTCTTCGTAGGAGAGGATATCGGCGCGCGGAAGCCACGCCAGCCCCTCCGCTGGCATGCAATAGACGCAGCGGAAGTTGCAGCGATCTGTCACCGAGATGCGCAGATTGCAGATGCGCCGACCATAGCTATCAACCAGCGGGCCATCAAGCGGCGGACCACCGTGAGTATCGCGACCAGCGGCGAGATCATGCAACGCGCGCCGGATAACTTTGCGATTGCCGTCAGTATCTGTCATGCACCTACGCCTTACTGAATCGTCGCGCCCGGCTTCATTTCGACGACCTCGACCGATGTTAGGCCGAATTCACCCAGCGCCTCGCGCAGCGCGCCTGGTGTTCCAGTGAGGATCGGGAACGTCGCGAAGTGAGCGGGAATAACCGCAGGAACCTTGAGCAACTTCATCGCGTAGGCGGCTTCTCGCGGCCCCATCGTGTAATAGTCGCCAATGGGCAGAATCGCGAGGTCTGGGCGATAGAGGTCGCCGATGATTGCCATATCGCTGAAGACGTTCGTGTCACCTGCGACGTAGACCTTGAAGCCGTTCTCACAGGTAATCACGTAGCCAACCGCTTCACCGCCGTAGACGGTCGTGTCTCCGTCAGTAATGCCGCAACTGTGGTCGGCGTGGGTCATCGTCACTCTGACGCCGCCCAGGTCGAATGTGCCACCTTTGTTCATCCCAACAACATTGGCGACACCCTTCGAGTCCAGCCAGTTTGCGGTTTCGACAACAGCGACGACGTGAGCCGGATGCGAGCTAGCCGCGACCGTCACAGCATCACCAACGTGATCCATGTGCCCGTGGGTGATGAGAATATCATCGAGTTTCCCCACGGTTTTTAGCTCAGCCGGACATGCCGGATTGCCCTGTGTCCAGGGATCAATGAGTATGAGCTTGCCACCAGGCGTACGAATCTGAAATGTGCCATGCCCATACCACGTGATCTGCGTCCCCTTCAAATCCATTGAAGCAGCCTCCCTGGCTAGCGCCACATCCGAAACGCTGTTCGTGTGAACGGCCACACTTCTCGTCTAACGTTGACTGTACCACGCGCCTGCTCGCCATGGCTGCGACAATCCGCTCATTCGCGCACAGCGAAATACACAGCGGCAGGATTTGGCACGACGATCGCCGCGGTTGATTGTTCTGGTATCAATTGATGCGACTCTGTGAGCGATACGCCAATCGCCTCCGGCACGCCAAGGAGTCGGAACACACGCTCGTGGTCCGCAAGCTCTGGAATCGCAGCGTAGCCCCAGCTATAGCGCCGAGCCGCATCCTCCGGCAACTTGAGTTCAACGCGGATACGGTTATTGACATAGTCTGCCATCGCTTCCGCCATCTGCACGCTCAGACCGTGCAAGAAATATGCCTCTGTGAAGTCGCCGGACGCATGCAGGCGCTCCGTCTCCTCCGATGCGCGCTCTCCCATGGTCACCACCTGGAAGGGAACGACCGCTGGGCGGTCGCCGTCCGTGGCAAAGTAGTCGGCAAGGCACAGACGCTCGCCATCGGGCTGGCGTGGGAACGAGAAGCGCTCGATCACCTGCTCGCGCTGCTGTGGGTCGAGAATCACCAGATCATCGCCTTCAACCCGTGCGGCGAAGTACCCATAGACCGCTTTGGGCCGCAGCCACCCTCGCTGGCGCGACTGCCGCAACATTTGCTCCAGTCGTGGCTGGAACTGCTCGCGCACCAGGCGATCATACTCTTCCCCATGCGCCACGCCGCCCCAACGGCCACGATAGAGCGCGTTGAAGTCCAGACATGCGGCGACATCCTCAACCGCCACACGATCGAG
>DASVZC010000059.1:0-9747 GCA_036391835.1 Ktedonobacterales bacterium
TGGTCAGCAGATACCAGGGTTCCTGTCCCTGTCCACGGCGCGCCACCACTCGCCAGAGCGTCTGGCGTCGCAGGTAGTCGTTGCGACGCCAGACGGGAAGCGCCACCACACTCGTACGGCGCTGGCCGAACGCGCGCTGGCCGAACGCGCGCTGGACGTGGCGGCGCTGGACGTGGCGGCGCGCATCCCAGAGCAGGCGGGAGTCCCAGGCGCGTAACCCCTGCATGACCCGCCAGGCGGGAACCGGGTCCACGCCGCTGCGCTCACTGAGCAAGTGGTAGCGTTTGGGCCAGCGCACGACAAAGCGCACGACAAAGCGCACGACAAAGCGCAGGGGAAAGGCCAGCGCGAGCTCCAGCCACGCGCGCCCAGCGTAGCCACGATCCCAGACATGCAACACGCGCCGCCGCCAAGTCTGGGCGCAGACTTGCAAGAGGTCGCGTTGCTCACTCCACTGGTCGCTGGCGTGCGGGCCGCGGTTGGTCCACCAGCGCATGTGTGCGACGCAGGGCGGCCCACTGGCGCTGCTGAGCCCCACCACGAGCAGTCCAATCCAGCGCCAGCCTGGCACAAACAGTGGGCGGCTTGGTGGATGATAGACCCCAGGCTTGAGGTGCGTCAGGCGGTGAGCCTTGCTCGAACGCACTGCCCCCAGATCGGGGGAGGCGCTGCTCTCCGGATTCTCCAGCACACTCGTGTCCCAGCTCAACAGCGGCGTCTCGCGCTCCGTTTCCAATGCCAACAGCCGCTGGGTCGCTTGACGCCAGAGATAGAGACGCAGCCCAAGACGCAGCCCAACAGCCTCCCACTTGGGTGAGCGCAGCAGGTTGGAGAGGCGCTGCGTCCCGGCGGGGGCATGCGCTGGCGTGCAGATGTAGGCTCCTAACTCAACTCGCTCAAGAGCAATCCATGCGCGCGGTTGCGCCACTACACCAGGGCGACGATACTCGCCACCAGCGTTCGCACCCGCCGCTTATCCAGCAGTGTGTCCAGCCACTCCAGCACCGGCGCAAGAAACTGGGTCAACTCCTCTTCCAGCGCACGCGCGACTTGGGCAGAGGCTTGCGTTCCCTGGCTGAATACCACATCATCCATAGCAGAAACCTCCTGGCGCTATCAGTTTGTTCAACTCGATAGTAGCTCAGGAGGTTTTGTTTGAGCCCTCTCAAAATTCGGGATGACTCATGTTTCGTAGGGTCAGTCTGTAGGAGTGCTAGCGAATGCGGTTGATCGTTTTGCCCATGAACTTGCCAAAAAGCTTGTAGGCCAACTTGCGGAGAAAATAGCGCTCGATGCGCTTGGGGTCGCCACTCGACAACGCCTCGGCCATATAGACCGCGCTGTCAACCTTGTGCGCCTGACGCACGGCCTTGTGCTCTTCCGCGGCCAGGTGGCCAAGGCCATTTGCGGAGCCATGATGCTGGTTGGAATGGCTCTGGGTCATCAGATCGTCTCCTCACGCTCTGGCTCGTCGCTCCCATCCATCGGAGAGCCGATCACCACTGCACTGCATACTAGGCAAGCGCACGGCTGACGTCAAACCGCACGCCAATTGGGGCGCCCCGAATGGCCGCGCTTCTCGCGTAGAATACGCATGACACCGCAATACGTTGGCCGCGGTCACGAAGGAAGTGGATAATGAATTCCACAGCGCTACGCGCATGCCCTGGTTGTGGGCTGAGTCTTCCCATCTCGGACTCCCCAGCAGCCGACGAACGCGTCAATGCGTCGCCGGAGTGCTGGGACCTCCATGGCGAACTGACCGCGTACACCGTCACGCGCGGCGACAGCGACTTCATCCACCAATTACTGGTAGACACGTATGCTGCTCAACACGTCAATGCGCTTTCGCGTCCCATTGGCATCGCCTTCGCGCTGATCGGCCTCTACCTGACGTACGAGAAAGGCTACAACGGCAGGCAGGTACAGCATACACATATGCTGCTCGCCCGCCGCTCAAAGCAGTGGCCCACATTTCAGCGCCCCCTATCGACCGGCGCACTCACTGTCTTTGATGTGTTGCAGTGCGAGCCGGGCGAAGCGCTGGACTCGATGCTGCGCGAATGGGGCGACAGCGTCTGGGAAGCCTGGAGCGCGGAGCATGCCCGCGTCAGGGAACTCTTCGAAACGGTGATGGCCGACTAGTTCTCCGTCGTGGCGCTCGCATGGTTGTCTCAGTCCGGCTCGCGCATGTATCTCTTAGTAAAAGACTCTGCGAAAAGAGCGCCTGACGGAGGGATACACGACGATGGCAAACGACAATTCGCCTACCATCGACGATGGCCCTCCAGAAGAGAAGTTTGGCATTTCGCGCGAATCGTTAGATGAGCCGACAGCGAATGCTCCACGCTCACTGCGCGCCTTCGTATCACGTCTGACCACGCAGGTGAGTGTCCCCCGTGCTCTAACCACTCAGCAGAAGGCGCTTCGGGGCAGCACAACTGCCATGCTTTTCATCCTCACGCTCTACATCCTCCTTGGTGGCCCGGCGCTCACGGTGTCCACCGTGAATGCGTGGGGTACGTCTCTCCAAAACTGGCTGCATCCCGCGAAGCCACAGCCGACACTCGCGGAACGAAGTTTCATCGCCGTCAATTCACCTCCTGGCGCAAACAATCTGCAGACCATCAGTATCACGCCTGAGTCTGGCAAGATTGGCGCCGCCTGGGCCTGCTGGACCTCGCCTCCTGGCGCAGACCAGATGCAATGGATCGCTCATGGTTTCGCGACATCTGACAGCGGAAGAAGTTGGATGCGACTGCGTCTTCCCGACGAAACCGGACAAACCTGCTCGATCGATTCCGACGACGCAGACCCGACTGGCGCATCCGCGCTCTACGTGCTGGGCCAGAATCCCGCGCCCGACGGCAGTTGCACGGCTCCAAAGCTGGCGTTAACGAAAGATGGAGGGATCACCTGGACCCGCGTACAGTGGCCGCTAGGCCCCTCGGACGCGGCCTGCCAGTATGGCTCAGAGCTCATCGGAGGCGCCATCTATCTGTGCTCAACCTACCCACTCACCCGCGCAACGAACCCCTACATCCCACCTACTGGACGGATTTTGGTGTCCCGTGACGCTGGCCAATCCTGGGCCCCCGCAGATTCCGGACTGGAAGACGCCAACGGCCTAACCATCGTTGGATTCCGGCGCAACGGACATATCCTCGCTACTATCTCTGATGTGCACAGCGGTGGCGATTCGTCGCTACTGCTTGGGAGCGATGACTATGGCGCAAGCTGGAGCAATCTCGGGAGAGTTCCAGGCGCGTTCCCGCAGGTCTACGTCTCCAGCGACCTCAACGCGACCGATCATGGCGGCTGGGGTCGCATCTATGCGCTTACTCACACAAAGGAAAACGGCTCGATAACGATACCGCTGCAGCCTGAGCTTGCAACGGAGGTTATCGGCCAGCCATGGCAGGTAATTCCGCTTCCACCTATGGCGGCTGGAACAGCGTCAGATTCACAATCGCGCGAACCTTTAGTCATCGGCGTTGGCCCAGGCGGCTCGCTCGAACTGGAGCGAGGTATCGTCGAGGAGCCACAGACGCAACTGAGCCCCGCGCGCAGGCTGTGGCTGTGGACTCCGGCCACTCGCCGATGGTTTCTCGATCCACAGCCGCTCCCGGGCAACCTGGAAATTCAAGGCGTCGCATGGGCAGATGGCGCCCAAATCCTGTGGGTGACGATATTGCGCCTTGGGGTGCCTCCGGTGCTGCAAATCTACAGTAAAACACTGCCAATGAACCCTGTCGTTGGCGCGACCTAACCCCGCCGCGACAAGTACCGGAATTGCCTGATTCTGCGCGATCCATATGATATAGTGGCCTGGGATTCTGTGCCGCCAGGTTCACAAAGCGTATTCACCGAGTCACTGGTGGCGGCGAAGCGAGTAGATCGAAGCGAGCGAGGCGAAGGCATGACAGCGGCGACGACAGACGCGCGGCGTTACGATGTGTTGGTAGTGGGCGGCGGACCTGCGGGCCTCGCGGCAGCCGAGACTGCGGCCCAGAGCGGCGCGCGAGTCGCTGTGCTGGAGCGCCGCAAAGAAATCGGCTATCCGGTCCACACCAGCGGCGGCAGCTGGATCAGCGATATGCGCGCGCTTGGCATCCCCGCCGACCTCTATTATCCTATTCGCGGCGTCACGTTCCTGTCACCCAACAAGTCCGCAAAATTCCACTATGATGAACCGGTCTGCTGTGTGCTCGATGTCCGTGGCGTCTATCAGCATCTGGCCGGGCGCGCGGTGATGGCGGGCGCCGAGATTCATCCAAACTCGCCGGTCGAGAGCCCCATCGTCGAGGGTGGCCGCGTCGTCGGCGTCATCGCGAAGGATCACCGCAACCGCGCCAGCGAGTGGCGAGCAGATGTGGTCATCGACGCCAGCGGATTCTCCAGCACGCTCGTCACGCGAGCGGGTCTGCGCCGAGGATTCCAGCGCTACGGCTACGGCGCCGAATACGACCTCGTCGCCCCCAACTACGACCAGAACATGCTCTATCTCCTCATGGGTAGCCAGGTCGCGCCTTCGGGCTATGCGTGGGCATTCCCGCGTGGCAAGCATCGCGTACGGCTGGGTGTCGGCGTCATCCGCCCGGATGTGAATGAAGACGCCCGCGAATACCTCGACACATTCACCCAGCGCCTGCCGCAACTGGCCAGCGACTTCAAAGGCGCGAGCCCTGTCGAATACCACACGGGGCTGTTCCCCTCTGAAGGTGTGGTAGAAAAGTTCGTCGGCGACGGATTGATCGCTACGGGCGACTCCGCGGGCCACGGCTCGACGCTGGTGGGTGAGGGTATCCGATTCGCCATCTATAGCGGGCAGATGGCCGGAGCCGTCGCGGGTGAAGCCGTGCAGGCGGGCGACACTTCCAGCGAATTTCTAGGCCGCTACGACCGCCAATGGCGTGCGCGGTTTGGTCGCGAGATGGACATCTCTTACCTCGTCAACCAGCGCATAGCCCGCTGGACGGATGAGCAGTGGGACGACAGCATGGACCTGCTGAAGCGGGTAACACCTGCCCAGGCGGCTGAACTGCTCCGAGGCGACTACAGCGTCGGCCTGTTCCTGAGCGTGTTGCGCCGCAATCCCGGCTTGATGCGGACGGGCGCTCGCAAGTTCTTCGACATCGCTATGCAGCGGCTTGGCCGCTCAGCGCCGCTCACCGACTCCGAAGTATCAGCTAGCGCCTAGACGTCGAGCGCATCCCCGAGCAACAGTCGATACCGTTCGCGTAGCTCGGGGGTGAGCAGCGCCTGATCGGTCATCACCGCATGCGCTAGCGCTGTCGCGCATCCACATGTAGCGTCTGAGCGATCTGCCGGAAGAAGCCGAGCAGCCTCGCGAATGATACGCTGGGCATTGGCGACATTGGCCGAGAGGTTCGCGACGACCATCTCGACCGTCACGGGCTGCTCGCTCTCATGCCAGACATCATAATCGGTCACACAGGCGATCGTGGCGTAGCAAATCTCCGCTTCGCGCGCCAATTTCGCCTCAGGCAGCGCCGTCATGCCAATGATGTCACATCCCCACTGGCGATAGAGCCTCGATTCCGCTTTTGTAGAGAATTGCGGCCCCTCGATGCATACGTACGTCCCGCCCCGGTGCAGTCGCACATCGCCAAGTGTATCCACTGTGGCGGCCAGGCGCTTGCTCAGATCACCACAGAACGGATCGGCAAATCCGATATGCGCGACGATTCCACCCTCGAAGAAACTCGCTGGCCGAGCCTTCGTGCGATCGATCAGTTGATCGGGCAGCACGAGGTCGAGCGGCGCATAGTCCTCGCGCAGGCTTCCAACCGCGCTCACCGAGATAATGCGTTCGACACCCAGACTCTTCAGCGCATAGATGTTGGCTCTGGCGGGAACTTCCGAGGGACTGAGACGATGGCCGCGTCCGTGACGAGGAAGGAAGGCGATTGGCGTCCCGTCCAGGTCACCAATGGTGATGGCGTCACTTGGCTCGCCGAAAGGCGTCAATAGTTCGACACGCTCCACACGTTCCAGGCCAGGCATTGCGTACAAACCGCTGCCACCAATGACGCCGAGTCGCGCTCTCCGGGCTGCTTCCATGTCGACTCCTGTCGCGCCGCTATTGCCGCTAGTAACTTGTCCGTCGCGTACGACCGCCAATGATCTCGTCGGTTGGCCGCACTACGAAGCGCACCTGAACGATCTGGTCGCCGCCATTTGTGCGCAACGCGATATGAGCCACATATGGGCCAACCGCCAGATTGGTCGCGTCAATCCGCACTTCCAGCGCTTCAACGGATTCATCGAAACGTGTAGGTTCGACAGTCATTGCCCCAATATTCGTAACGGCGCGGCCAGAGAGCGCGCCACCACCTTTATTGGCGATTTCCAGCCGATGGACCGACGTCTGATTGACGAGGATATAGCCAGCATCCATGCGTAACGGCCACACATAGAGGCGCGGCGCCGCAGAAGCGTTGGCCCGACTGCCACCAGTCGGCGCGGGATGCGGTGTTGCGGAATGATTAGCAGCAGGCGGGTACGAGGGATGCTGCGATAGTTGCTCTCTGCCTGGCTGGTACGCTGGCGCGCCAGTACGGAACATACCGCTCGACGTAGGCCCACTCGTCATTGTCCGCGCGATTCCCCCTGTCGTGCGAGACTGAGACTGGCGCCGTGCCCATTCGAGCCCCTCGCGCATCTCCTGTGCATTGCGATAACGGTCCTGTGGATGCAACGCGAGCGATTTCAGAATGGTTTGCTCCACGACCTCGGGCACGCGCGGGTTCGCCTCGCGAATCGGGCGCAGGCTATGCCCTGCCATACGCAGAGGAGCCGCCTCAGGAACACGTCCCGTCAGCAGATGATAGAGCGAGGCGCCAAGCGCGTAGATATCTGAGCGTGGCTCTGAGCGTGAACTATATTGCTCCAGCGGCGCGTATCCATCGGTGCCGAGTTGCATCGTATCGTTCATACGCATCGGATGCAGCCAGCGCGCAATTCCAAAGTCGATGAGCTTGACGCTTCCGTCGGGCAGCAACATCACATTGGCGGGCTTCAGGTCTCGATAGATGATCGGCGGATTGCGCGTGTGAAGATAGCTGAGCGTATCGGCCAGCGCCATTCCCCACACTGTGACATCTTCCCAGTCGAGGGCCTCTCGCCGATATTGCACCAATTCATCTTCGAGATTGTGGCCCACGACGTATTCCATCACGAGGTAGTATTTGTTCTGCTCGATGAAAAGATCGTACACCTGCGCCAGCGATGGATGATTGAGCGTCTGGAGCATGTGGGCCTCGCGCATGAAGTCATTGATCGCCTGTTGCCGTTTCTCAGGCTCGATCTGCGATTCGCTCATCTCCTTGATCGCGCGCTCGGCGTCGTTCTGGTACGTATCATGAGCAAGGTACACGGCGCTCTGACCACCATGAGCGATCTTGCGAGTGACCGCATAGCGGTTATTCAACAAATACCGTGTCGGAAGAAGCCCAGTCGCCATTCGTGGGCGCGCAGCCCCGAGGGCGGCGCCGCAGTCAGGACAAAACCGCGCGCCTTTTGGTGAGTCGGCCCCACACGAGGGACAACGCACTCTAGCCTCCATTGACCCCGCTCCCACTTCTTGCGCTCAGGAGACTCCCCATGCTTGCTTTAAACCCGCTTGACAGCGCCATTGTAACATAGCGTCCCAACTTTGACGCCCCAAATGTCGGGACGCAAATCAGATGTCAACATTTCAGAGTTGGGGTACATGCGTTCGGCGAAGCGACTCTTCACGAGTGCGCAATTGACCGCAGGCGGCGGCGATATCGTCTCCACGTTCCGCGCGCACACTGCTCGACACTCCACCCGCCCTCAGCGTGTCGCGTAGAAGTCGAATGTGCTCACCTGAAGGCGGCTGATAGCCCGCAGCGGTCTTGTTGACGGGAATGAAATTAACGTGGCCCAATTGCCGCAGCGGCGCGAGCAAGGTCGCAAGTTCGCGAATCTGTTCGACCGAATCGTTGACGCCCGACAACAGGACATATTCGAAGGTGACTTGCCGGTGAGTCTTCTCTGCATACTGCCGCACAGCCGCGAGCACCTGCTCGATCGGGTACTTACGGGTGACCGGCATTGTCCGGAGGCGCATCTCGTTGTTCGGCGCGTGCAATGAGATCGCGAGATTCACCTGCAGCGGCTCATCAGACAGTCGCAGGATGCCCGGCACAAGGCCAACCGTTGAGACGGTCATGTGGCGGGCTCCAATTTGAAGTCCCTCTGGCATGTTGAGGATGCGTAGCGCCTTGAGTGTGTTGTCGTAGTTATGCAGCGGCTCGCCCATGCCCATGAAGACGAGATTGGTGACATGGTCGATCTGCTGGCCATCCGGCGCGGTCCACGGGCGTTCGCGTAATTCGCGAGCGAAAAAGAGCGCTTGCGCTACGATCTCACCAGCGGTGAGGTGCCGATCGAACCCCATTTGACCCGTTGCGCAGAAGGTGCATCCATAGGCGCAGCCCGCTTGCGTCGAGATGCACACTGTCGCGCGCGCGCGCCCTTCAGCGCTCGCCGGATAGAGCATCAACACCGTCTCGATCAGACGTCCATCACGAAGTTCCAGCAGCAACTTGCGAGTCCGACCGTCTTTGGAGGCGACCAGCGTGCGCACATGTGGGCTGGCGATCGTCGCAAGCGATACGAGCCGCGCACGCAGAGACGCGGGCAGCGCAAGCATTTGATCAAAGTCAGGCGCCAACCCGTGATAGATCGCGTCACTCAGCTGTTTCGCCCGGTACGCGGGCTCACCCTGCGCTTCGAGCCAGGAGCGAAGTTCACCGAACTCGAAGCCGAGCAGATCTACTGGGACAGCGGATACGGGTGAATCGTGGAGGGCAGAATCAGTCATGGTGGAGCGTGTGAACCGTCTCTCTTCTGGTATGTCGCCTATGCGCCCAACGTGGCGTGCGCCAAAGCCGGATAACCCCGCAGCGCATCTGCCGCGGGCATGGCGCGTTTTCCCTCTAATTGTACCACCTTCAACGCAAGCGCCCCCGTACCACACGCGCACGCGAGCGCGCCATACGGATTCCCCGGCTCCAGTGGATAGCATGTCCCAGGCTGAAGGTCATTCGCGCGACCGATCGCATAGACTTCCGGCGTTTTGAAGACTTTTCCATTCCACGTCGTGAATGCGCCGGGCCAAGGCGTCACGGACCGCGCTACACGAGCTAATTCGACCGCAGACATATTCCAGTCGAGTCGGCCATCATCTTTGCGGAGTGGGCGAGTCATCGTAGCAAGAGCGTCATCCTGCGGAGTTGGGCGCAATTCACCCGCAAGCCAGCCAGGGAGCAAGTCGAGGAGCAGGTCAGCGCCGAGGTCAGCTAACCGTTCCGTCAGTAAGCCAGTGGTCTCGTCATTTCCGATGGGCGTAGCGCGCACAGCGATACTTGGCCCAGTATCAAGCCCCTCCTCCATCAGCATAATCGTCACGCCTGTCTCGGCGTCACCCGCGCGAATGGCTGCCGCAATCGGAGATGCCCCGCGCCAGCGAGGCAACAGAGACGCATGCACATTCAGGCAGCCATGCCGCGGCAGCGCGAGCACATCTGGCGGCAACAGCTGCCCGAACGCCGCCACCACCATGACATCCGGCGCCAACTTCTGCAGCGCAGCAAACGCCTCTGGACGTCGCAGTGGCCCGGGTTGCAGGATAGTCAGCCCCGCATCCAGCGCGAACTGCTTGACCGGACTGTACACCATTCGCTGTCCACGACCGAC
>DASVZC010000060.1:0-20523 GCA_036391835.1 Ktedonobacterales bacterium
GTTGCGGCGCGCAAGTGCGCCATTCGGCGCGAAGCTGTAGAGCAGCGTTTGCAGATCAGCGAGACGCCGCTCGATTTCCGCAGGTGTGAGGCCCACTTCGGCGCAGAGCGAGCTGACCTCGGCGCCTGTTTGCGCGGGATCGAGGGCAAAGATCGCATCGAGCGCGTACGAGAGCGTGATATTGCGGTTCAGCAACACCGCACGACCAGAGATGAGACGTTGCGCGAGCGGCGCATCGCCCACTCGCAGCGCCTCCTCGATTTGAGCCGTGAGTTCTCCATATGGCTGGTCATCAAGCTTTCGATGAATGAACGCGACGACACCGGCGCTTTTCCCGTTTTGCCAATCGCGTAGCAGTTCCAGGCAGCGGGCGCCTTCGTAGCGGGAGGCTGATACGGGAATGCTGAGGAGCATGTCCTTGCATTCGCAGGTATAGAGTGCCTGCAAATAATGCACTGTCTGCGCGAGGGGAAAGGCATCGAAGCGGCGCTGGCCGTGGACATCCTGCACAAAGCTGAAGCTAGCGATGAAGTCAGCTTCGATCTGAGCGAACGCGTCCAGTTTCGCCTGGGTGAGCGCATTACGAACTTCGGTAGGCGCGTCGTGTGGATTCGTTGTCATGGCCGTGTCGCTCCCTGTGCGTAGGTTGTGTCGTCGTGTTTACGCGCATAAGTCCCGCAGGAAGCGTACCGATGTGATGGCGCGGCGCCGCGCGTTGACCGCAGACGACGCCGCGCCATCACGTGGCTAGATTGGGCGCTGCCCGCACGCCAGGTAGAAGGGCAGAATGCCGGTTCCGCGTCGGGCATCGAATTCGCGTTCAGCTTGCCTGTAGAGTTGGTCATAGTTGGACTCGGACATCACGCCGGAGGCGATCACGCCCGCGCGCAACGCTTTGCCGACCGCGAGGCAATCTGTCGCGGAAGAGCGGCCTATGCGCCCGCCCCAGTTCCCCATAGGGAAATTGAGCTGTCGCTGCGTGACGTTGCCCATGCCGCCATCAATGAGCATCTGGCCGATGCGGTTTCCGAGGGTGAAGTCAACGCCGCGTGTTTGCAGGAACTCAATCCAACTGCCCCAGAGGCCCATGTAGCCATGGCTGCCCTGCTCGGCGACACCACACTCGGCGAGTTCTACCCAGCCGCCAGGACGCGTTACGCGCACCAGCTCGCTGATCACCTGCGGCCAGAATTTGGTGGGGATAGCGGTGATGAGCAGGCGTTGGTGCACGAAGTCAAATGATGCGTCCGGGAATGGCAGACCTTCGAGGATATTGCCGATGGCAAACTCGTAGTTGGCAGGCTGGGCGTCGAGACCATTGCCCAGCACCTGGGTGACATCTACTGTCGGAGTGACGATATCCATGCCGACGATACGGGCGCTCGGGAATGACGCCGCGACCTCCATTGCCCACCGGCCAGAACCAGAGCCAACGTCCAGAATCGCGCGTGGCTGAGTCACCGGTGCGATGAAGTTCCCGCCGATGCCGCTACGTAGCAGGTAGTGCTGGAAGTCAAGTCGGTTGATTTCACCCATGTCTTTGGGCAGTGGATAGGGAATCGCGGCCACGTGCCGCCGACCACCTAATATACGAAAGCGACGATCCTCAGACTCCTGTTCGAGCACTACCGTCGGGCGGCGAAAACGTGAGAGAAAAGATGCCACAGAGAGCACTCCTTGGTGTATACAACAAGCGCTGGCGCGCCTCTCCTTGTCTGTGCGGCTAGACGGTAGTATACCTGATCGGGCAAGCCGACGGTGTGGCTGTTGATAGGTAAACCCCAAATATTTCTGTGGCCAGCAAGAACCGCCGCGCACGTCCCAACGAAAGGATGTGCGCGGCGGTTCTTGTACGTGACGCGTGCTATGCATGAGGCGTGGGCAATGCGTGGAAAGTTAGTAGTTGTCGTCCCCACTTTGGCTCTGATTCGAGCCCCAATTCTGGCTATCGTACTGGTCCCCCTGCCCGCCGAGTCCCTGGTTTGGATCGCGCGTTGGGGTTCCACGCTGCTGCTCGTTCCATCCCTGCTCACCACGGTTGCCCGGGCTGGAGTTCAGGTCGTCGCCATCCTGACGACCGCCCTGCATTCCCTGATTGGGGTCATACGAGGAGTCACCGCGCTGACCTTCACGATTGGAGTCGAAGCTCTGGTTTCCGCCCATGCCCTGGTTGGAATCGTAGCCTGAGCCACCGCTCATTCCCTGATTGGGGTCGTAGCTTGGGTTGGCTTCTCGACCCTGATTCGGGTCATAGGACTGGTCGCTGCCCATCCCCTGATTTGGGTCGTAGTTTGGGTCGTAGTTTGGGGCGCCGCCCTGGCCCTGGTTTGGGTCGTAGTTCTGCTGGACTTGGTCCCTTGAGCCAGCAGCGCGAGAGTCTCGCTGGCCCTGCTGATCATGCGTCGAATAGGGGTCTTGATTCGGGAAGTTCGGATCACTCGGATCGAATTGGCCGCGTTGGTCCATGATGGACCTCCTTTCCTTTTCCCGTCGGTCGTCCACGACTGGCGATGCAGGCACGTGTAGAAGACATGACGCCTTCGCCGCTCTCCTCTTGCAGATTTGGCGCCAGAGACAGCATGGTCGCCTGCTCAACGCATCGCATATCCCCTCATTCGTCAGGAGATGCTATGCTAAAGCCGTCATGAAGCGGATGTGACCTGCAGCGGACAAGGTGGCATGCATATATTGCCTGGATTGACCCATACCGTGGTGCATATCTTGCATACCTATGGGCTGATTGGATTGTTTCTCTTGTTGGTGGTAGAGGAAGCGGGAGTGCCGCTGCCTGCGCCCGGCGATACCCTGATCGCGTTGGCAGGCGCACAGCCTGGCCGTACGCTTGGATATACCGCGCAGGTGCTGTTCCTCTGCACGTTGGCCGTGTTCATCGGCTCGTCCGCGCTCTATTGGGTGATGCGCGTTGGTGGGCGTACGTTCGTCGATCGCTTTGGCCGTTATATTCGACTCAATCAGCAGCGTATGGATCGTATCGAGGCATGGATTGTCAAACGCGGCACAGTGGCGATTGTGCTGGGGCGACTCATCCCGGGGCTACGTATACCAACCACGGCGATTTGCGGACTGACACGCGTTCCCTATCGCGTCTATGCGCCGTCGGCTGCGCTGGCGGGATTCCTGTGGGCTTCGATCTACTATCTGATTGGCTCCCTGCTGGAGAAGCACATGGCCGTGATCACGTCCTCGATCATTGGCGTGTTTGATTCGATTGCGGACAGCACAATGCTGTCGGCGTTAACAGCGGCCTTGCTGTTCGCGCTTGCGATTGGCGCCTGGCACGCCTATCGCCGCTGGAAAGGTCGTCGCCCGACATCCACTGGGCCGACGACCGTCTCCACGGATGCTTCTACCCGCTCCTAGCGTTTGAGATAGGCTAGCGGTAGTTGTTGAATTGCAGCGGCACGGGGTAATCTTGTCCCTTGAGATAGGAGATGACCGCCTGCAGGTCATCGCGACTCTTGGCCGAGACACGAATTGCCTCACCCTGGATTTGCGGCTTGACCTTGGGGAAGTTGTCGCGGATGGTCTTGCTGATTTCGCGGGCGAGATCCTGGTTGATGCCCTGCTGCAATTCGATGTGATGGCGTACCATGCCACCGCTCGCGGGCTCAGTCTTGCCGTCCTTGAGGATTTTGAGCGAGAGATTGCGCTTCAACAATTTTGATTCCAGCACGTCGCGGACACTCTTGAGCGTGAAATCACTCGCGGTGAGGATGGTCAGGCTCTTCTTGCCGTCGTACTCGATCTCAGTCTTGGTATCTTTGAGGTCGTAGCGCGTGGTCACATCGCGGCGCGTCTGGTCGAGCGCATTCACCAATTCTTGCTCATCGTATTGCGAAACGACATCAAACGAATTTTCGGAAGCCATGTTCCCCTCTCCTTCACACGACTCGGTCGGCGCGCATGCGCGGGCGCCCGGCGTGCGTCTCGTGCGCCACGACATTCTATCACCTGCCGCGTCGTCTCCTATGCGCCTGGTTGTGAGAATGGCGCGACGCTGAGCGCAGTGTAGCGGGCTCCTTTTGCGTTGAGGTCGCTGCGCATCACGCGGATCTCGGAGACGGGCCAGTGCGCCGGGCGCCGGGGCGTCTCGGCGAGCATGGCTGTCAGTTGCGCGAGCGGTGTGGCGGCTAGTGGACGATAGATGCGCGCCAGCGTCAGGTGAGGCGCATACGGACGAGACTCGCGCGGAAATCCAAGCGTCTCCAGGGACTCAGCGAGTCGCTGCTGCAGCGCGCCCAGCCGCCGCAGATCGCCGCCGACACCCGCCCAGACCACGCGCGGCGCATACGGCGGGCCGAAGATCCCAAGTTTGCCCAGGTTCAGTGTAAAGGGCGACGTTTCTCGCGCCGCCTCCTGCGTGAGTGTCACGACGGCAGCGAGCGTCGCATCATCGATCTCGCCAAGGAAGGCTAGCGTGAGATGTAGATCATCGGGATTGACGAGGCGCACACCGGGTAGCGCGCTTCCCACACGGCGTAGTGTCCGCCGTAACGCAGCGCGGGCGGTTTCGCTGAGATTGACCGCGATAAATGTGCGCGTCATGTGCGGCTCGCAATCGGCAGGCTCGCGCCTACTTCAGCGCGAGATAGGTATCTGGAAGGTCGTTGGCGAACAGCGCTACGTCGCCTGGCCCGCTGATTTTCGCGAGCGTAGCGGTGACTTCATCGAGCGTCTCAACGACGTGAATGCGTTCCTCTGGGAGTCCACCTGCGCGGATGCCTTCCACGATAGGCTCTGTCTGATGCGCGCCGACCAGGATAACGTGGTCGCAGACGCTGGCGGCATGCTCGCCAAACCGGCGATTTTCGGCTTCCTCGACGGCGCCCAGTTCGACCAGGCCCGGTGTCACCAGTATCTTGCGGCGACCGCGCATCTGGCGCAAGACTTCCAGGCCGTTGTGCACGCCGACTGGATTGGCGTTGTATGAGTCGTCAATGATCGTCATGCCGCCGGGGCTGGGAATCAATTGCAGCCGATGTGGCGCCGCTTCAAGCCGGAGCGCGTCGCGGGCGGCTTCATCCACGGGCTGGCCGAGCAGATGAATGACGGCCATCGCGGCGCTGACGTTCAGGATGTTGTGTTGGCCAAGCAGCGGAATGGCGACCTGCTGCTCCAGTCCCTCGGCGGGCCAGCGCCAGGTGAAACGGGTGGCTCGATCATCAACGGTCACATTCGAGGCGATGACATCGAGGTGGCCCGCGTCCTCACCTTCCAGACCGTAGCGCACGACGCGGTAGCCAGCGGCAGCCGCGCGGTCTGCCAGGCCAGATGCCAGCGCCTCGCCGCCATAGATGACCGCAGGCGCGCCGGCGGGGAGTGATGCGACCAGTTCGTAGAGCGCATCGGCGATACGTTCCACCGTGCCGAATCGCTCCAGATGTTGCGGGCCGACAGACGTGATGACGGCAATCGTAGGGTCTACGAGCCGACACATCGCGGCGATTTCCCCGACATCGTAGGCATCCATCTCAACGACGAATCCGCGATGGCGCGGCTCCAGATATTCGTTGATGGTGCGGGTGATACCCATGAGCGTGTTGTAGCTCTTGGGGGTCGGGAGTGTCTCCATCCCCGGCTGCATCAGCGCGGCGAGGATGTGCTTGGTGCTCGTCTTGCCATAGCTACCCGCGATGCCAATGGTCATGGGAGCCAAACGGGTATACTTCGCTCGCGCCTGCGCGACAAAGCCAGCCTGGATGCGCGCTTCGACTGGCTTGAGCAGCCAGTTCGCCGTGATGAGAATCGGCAAAACGGCGACGGGACTGAGGGACAGAATCACAGCGCCACCAATCAGCGCGCCAGTCGCGGGCATCACCAAAAGGATGTAAATCATCAGAATGGCGAGCACGACACCCAGTCCAGCCGCGACCCCCAGAATGCGGCGCATGCGCTGGGTATAGACGAGCGGCTTCTTCGCGGGCATCGATTGCCATAACGTGACGGCTATCGCTGACCCAGCGAGCCATGCCAATCCAGCAAGCGGGCGGCGCATATCGCCCGGGGCGACGAGGCCGAGCAGTCCGACGACGAGCGCGCCGGCCACACCGTAGTAGATGGCATTGGGCGCCAGCCATGCGCGTTGGCGTCCCCACGCGAGCAGGCGTGGCCCCTCATATTCCTCGATCTGATACATCCGCGCGCCCATGAGGCCAGCGCGAACCATCCATCCCAGCCATGCGAGGGCCGCGGCGATCACCGCCAGTATCCCGATCACGTGTGTCTTTACCTCTACCCTTCAAGGAAGGTCTTGACGATGACGCAGAAACGTCCGGATTGCTCCAGATAGGCGAAGTGTCCAGCGCCTTCGAATACGACGAGTCCGGCGTCTGGAATCAGTCGCTCCATCAGTTGGCCATCGGCCAGTGGAGCGTCTTCATCGTTCTCGCCCCAGACCAGAAGTGTGGACGCCTGGATGCGCGGGAGATACTCGCGCAAATCCTCATTGACGACGCGCACGAAGGAGCCGCGCACTGTGCCGCTGGCTGCCTTGTAGTCCGGTGAACCCTGGCGCGCGACCTGCGCACCAGCCCACTCGCGCAAGGGCTGCGGCGTGAATCGCGATTGCGCGAGCGCCCGCATCGTCTTGAAGGTGCGCACCTGTACATGATAGCGCCACGTGCGTTTCGGACGTATGCCTGCCGCGCCTGTCAACACGACTTTGGCGACGCGTTCCGGATGCAACGCCGCGAGCTTGATGGCGACGCGGCCGCCGAAGGAATGGCCGATGATATGGGCGCGTTCGATGCCGAGCGCATCCATGATGGCGAGCACCCAGTTCATGTAGTCCGAGACGCCCCACGGTTCGGGCGGCGCTTCCGTGTCGCCGAAGCCGGGGAAGTCGGGCGCGATCTTGTCGAATCCCTCGCCGAGACCATGGATGGTGGACGCGAACAGATAACTGCTGGCGCCCCAGCCATGAAGCAACAGGACGGGGAACCCATGTCCCGAGCGCTCGATGTAGGGCTTGGGCGTTAAGCTAGCCAGCGCGTCTGTCGTCTCGTCTGAGGCCAATCCGCTCACCTCGTCTACCTTCTCCGTCATACTACTGGATGTCCAAGCATGCTACGCGCCAGCGCGATCACCTGCGGGTCGCGCTCTTCGAGCAGGTCGTGGCCCGCGCCAGGGAGCGTCACGAGCCGAGCGTGTGACATCCGCGTTACCAGGGCCTGTGTCGCCTCCAGTGGATTGAACGGGTCGCGGTCGCCTGCCAGCACAAGCGCCGGACACCGCACACGGGCCGCATCCGCGTCATTGATGACGCCGCCCTGCGCCTGCATATCTTGCATGGCGTGCGCCCATTGCGTCAGCATCGGCTCGGCGGTTCCGGCTCCGTGCAGCGCCTCAAGTTCAGCGCGCAACGATGGCCACGAGTGGATGCGCTCAGAGGGAGCGGCGTAGAGCGCGACGACTGACTGAGGGGGTACGCGGCCACTGACGCCCCAGATGATCATGGAGCGGGCACGCTCGCCGAGCATCGCCGCTAGAATGATTGCCGTCTCAGCGCCATCGCTATAGCCGATCAGGTTGACCTGTTCGAGCCCGAGCGTTTCGATGAGCGCGAGCAGGTCGTCGGCATCGTGATAATGCAGTCGCGCGTCCACCTGACGTGGAATAGCGGCTGAGCGTCCATGTCCGCTGAGATCGGGCGCGATCACGCGATAGTCTGTTGCGAGCGCCTGTATCAGTGGCGTGAAGTGCGCGCGCGCCGTCCCCGCGAAGCCGTGAATCAAGACGACGGGCATGCCTGAGCCGACATCGTCATAGGCCAGCGGTGGTCGTGATGGCTGCGGCACCAGGTCGCCCTTTCGCTCAGCGCCCACTCGTGAAACAAATATAGATTAGGTGGGCCGTCACGCATTATAACATGCCGCTGCCGGTGGCTCTGGGAATGGACGCTATTCGACTGTATCGGGCAGTTCTAGAGATGATCGCAGCGCATGTTAGACCTGCGCCAATTTATCTGGATTGGCGAATACCCAGATGGTTCGGATGCGACCAGCGTCGGCCTCCAGCGTCACGACGGAGAAGACATGCTCGCCGTCGCGGACGATCAGCGCCGGGTCGCCGTTGACTTCTCCTAGTTCAATGTGGCGACCCAGCGGCAAAAAGCGCTGCGTGCCAATGCTGAAGCGCACCACATTGGAGCGCCCAATGATCGGCCGAAGCGCAGCCGTTTTGATCTTGCCGCCGCCATCCGTCCATACCGTGGCATCTTCCGTGAGCAGATGCATCATCGTGTCCATGTCGCCCGCTTCCAACGCCTGAAAGTAGCTTTCGAGCAACTGACGATGAGTTTGGTGGGACGCCGGGAAGCGTGGCCGTCGCTCGCGTATATGCTGTTTCGCCCGACTAAACGACCTCCGGCAAGCGGTCTCCGACTTCGCAAGCATGTCTGCAATCTCGGCGAACTCGTAGCCAAAGACCTCACGCAGCAGAAAGACCGCTCGTTCGAATGGCTGTAGTTGTTCCAGCAGCACCAGAAACGCCAGGGAGAGCGATTCTTCCATCTCCACGCGTTCTTCTGGATCAATGATTGCGATCGGCGCCTCCGCATGAATCGGCTCTGGCAGCCAGGGGCCGACGTACACCTCTCGCTTCCTGCGAGCAAGTTGAAGCTGATCCATGCATAGGCGTGTGATGATGGTCGTCAAATAGGCTTTGAGCGAGCGAATGGTGTCTGGGGGCGCCGCCTGGAAACGGATGAAGGTCTCTTGCACCATATCTTCAGCGTCCATCGCGCTGCCGAGCATGCGGTATGCGACGGAGAAAAGGTAGGCGCGGTAGGTTTCGAACGATTCCATGCTGTTTCCCCTGATTGGTATATGTGGATGCCGCGTCGGTTGGTATTATCGTGCTATCTAGCGCGAACATTGGGTGGCTGCCCACCGCACGCTCGAATTCCTTGAGCGGAGCGTCTTTGGTGACGCCGAAAAATCGCGCAAACGGGTTACCAGCTTGGACGTCTTCGCGCAATATGAGCGCCGCTTCGATTGGCTCCAATTGTGTCGCCTTGACCACTTCAGAATGGCGACCCCGTGTGAGTGTAGCTTCACCGGCCGCTTGTAGATTACGCACCCAGTTCACATATCCGTATGGCGACGCCACTATGCGCTTGCCGTGACGGCGAATGAGCACGATGGGAACGGTGCGTGGGAGTCCACTGGTTCGTCCGCGCACCGTCAGAAGGTAGGCCGGATAGCGCCCGAACCCCACCACGCGGAGGCCCGCGCGTAACAGCGGCAATGTGAACATGTTTCCTACACGCACGAACAGTGGCGCTTTATCTGTAGTGGCTTTCATGGGAAACTCCTCATGGTACGTGAACGTCATGCCGCCGGTTGGCGCTTGAATCCCTCGCGGATGATGAAGTCGAGCAACCTGGGCTGCGCAGAGACGGTTGCTACCGCGATAGCCTTGCGTACGTAGCGATCATCGGTGAGTTGGCGCAACATACAGTTCGCGAGGTCCGCTCGCGAGGTGAACCGCCCGTCGATGAACGCCTCCGCTACTCGATAGTTGGTGACTGTCGGCGTCTCGAAGAGGCCAGAAGGGCGTATGATGGTCCAATCGAGGTCGCTGTTCCGCAGGTCTATTTCCATCCGCCACATGTCAGCCTAGAGCGTTTTTCCCATGCCGAAGACGATGAGTGGCTTCAAGACTTTCTCGAAGACAAAGCCGCCGTGGGTGTCATGGAAGCGCACCTGTGGATCGGTCGCGCTAGAGCTTACACAGACCAGTCGACGTACACCGTTGCGCCGCATGGCCTGCATGATATGCTCGACGCCCTGTGAGTAGATGGTAATCGGCTTGCGGCTGTAGGGTACGCCAAGGGTCGAGAGCACGGCATCCTGCCCTGCCACCGCCTGCTCGACCGATGCGAGGTCGTAGACATCTCCGCGTAGCACGCGCAGGCGCTCATCCTGCAGTGGAAACCCCTCTGGATGGCGGGTTATGGCCGTTACGGTATGCCCCTCGGCAAGCGCCTGTGCGGTCACTTCACGTCCTGTCGGGCCATTTGCCCCAAATATCACGATGTTCACTCATATACCTCTTTTCTGACGTGGTGAGGATATCGCTGCGACGCTCCATCATGATCGTCGCTACTGTAGAGGGTTGGGGCAGCCAATTTGGGACAGCCCCGCCTGGACTTTCTGGCGGCGCCGAGGAGGCAGTGAGAGCGCATGCGCTATACTTGCGGCACGCGCCTTGGGGAATCGGCCCCAGGTTGAGAGGTTGCTGAAGCGTGCGGTCATCGAATGGCTGGGCGCTCGAATTGAAGGATTGCCCGCGTGTCCGAGACGTCCAAAACGCCGAACCCTACGCCTGCTGAGGTGTTCGATTTCCCCGAAACTCTGAGTGATACGGTCGTCGCCACGACGACAGCGAGCGAGTTGAAGGTCAAGCTTACTCAGACGCTGGCGGCGCTGAAGTTGCTCGATGAGGGCAATACCGTGCCATTCATCACACGCTATCGCAAAGAGGCGACGGGCGGGCTGGACGAAGTACAATTGCAGGCCATCGCCGACCGAGCGGAGGCGCTGCGGACGCTACATCAGCGCAAGCGCGATGTGTTGCGACTAATCAGTGAACAGGAGCGACTGACTGCGGACCTGGCGAAGGCGATCACAGGCGCGGAGACGATGCAGGCGGTCGAAGACCTCTACCTGCCGTATCGTCCCAAGCGCAAGACGCGCGCAAGTGTCGCCCGCGAACGGGGACTGCAGCCGCTGGCCGATCTCATCCTCCAGCAGGCGCGTGTGCCGGGGTCCGCTGAGCAGGCGGTGCGGGCGGCTGCGGAACCATACGTTGACGCCGCGAAGGGCGTGGAATCTGTGGATGCGGCGCTGGCGGGCGCACGCGATATCTGCGCGGAGACGATCATGGAAGATGCTGGCGTGCGTGGTGACGTGCGCCAGGTCTATCTGCGGGAGAGCGCGGTGACCGCGAAACTTACGGTTGATGTGGAGCGCGCCGCGGAGAAAGATCCGCGCGGCGTCTATCGCCTCTATTACGAGTTTAGCGAGCCTATTACTCGAATGGCGCCGCACCGGACGCTCGCGCTGAATCGTGCGGAACGTGAAGACGTGTTGCGCGTGGCAGTAGATGTTCCCTTTGAGCGCGCCGCGCCGCTGATTCGCCGCAACTATCAGCCTGACCCACGTTCTCCGTTCGCGGGTGAACTCGAAGCGGCAATGAGCGACGGCTACCGCCGCTTGCTGGCGCCTGCGTTGGAACGTGAGTCGCGCGCCGAGTTGACGCGACAGGCGGAAGAACACGCCATCACCGTCTTTGCTACGAATCTGCGCAATCTGCTGCTCCAGCCGCCGCTGCGTGGGGTCAGCGTGATCGCGGTAGACCCAGGCTTCCGCACTGGCTGTAAAGTGGCTGTGCTGGATAAGAACGGCGCCTATGTCGAGTCCACGAACATCTATCCGCATGAGCCGCAGCGACGCTGGGACGAAGCGAAGGCCACGTTGCGGGCGTTGATCGCCAAGCACGGCGCAGGCGCAATCGCCATCGGCAACGGCACGGCCTCGCGCGAGACGGAGCAACTCGCCGCTGAGACGATCCGCGACCTGGAGAAGATGGGCGGCCCAGCGGGCGCTGTTGGCTATGTCATCGTCAGCGAGGCAGGCGCATCGGTCTATTCCGCCTCCGAGGCGGCGCGGCAGGAGTTTCCCACGCTCGATGCCACGCAGCGCGGCTCCATCTCGATTGGCCGTCGGCTGCAGGACCCGCTTGCGGAGTTGGTGAAGATCGATCCCAAGGCAGTGGGTGTTGGACTCTATCAGCATGATGTTGACCAGCGGGCGCTGGCCGAGGCGCTGAATCGCACGCTCGTCTCGTGTGTCAACTTCGCGGGCGTGGATGTCAACGTCGCGTCCGCGCAGGCGTTGCGCTGCGTCTCGGGCGTGACCGCGCGTGTCGCCGACAATATCGTCAGCCACCGCGCCGCAAACGGTCCATTCAAGAAACGCAGCGAGTTGCTGAAGGTTGCGGGCCTGGGTCCGGCGACGTTCACACAGGCGGCAGGCTTCTTGAAGATTGTTGATGGCAAAGAGCCGTTGGACAATACCTTCATCCACCCCGAGAGCTATGATGTGGCGCGCGCGGCGCTGGAGAAATTGCCCGGCGGCAAGAGCGAGCGTGTCTCCGATCGCGTCAAGACGTGGCGGCTGCTGATGAGCAAGGGCGCGGGCAGCGCGGGCTCGAAAGCCGCGATCGCGCAGTTGGCCAAGGAGCTAGAGGTTGGCGCGCCTACGCTCACGGACATCCTGGAGAATCTGGAGAAGCCGGGGCTCGACCCACGCGACAGCTTGCCGAAGCCGATTCTGCGGCACGATGTGCTGAAGATGGAAGATCTGCGCGAGGGCATGCGACTGCAGGGAACCGTGCGGAATGTCGTAGACTTTGGCGCATTCGTGGATATCGGTGTCAAGCAGGATGGATTGGTGCATGTCTCGGAGATGTCGCAGTCGTTCGTGCGCGATCCGCTCTCTATCGTCGCCGTCGGGCAGGTCATCAATGTGCGTGTGCTCGCTGTGGATGTGGCGCGCGGGCGCATTCAACTTAGCATGAGAGATGTGGAGTGAGAGCATGACGGACAAGAAAGCGGCCAGTCGCGCCTACAAGGAACGCAAGGTGGTCGGCTGCGTCTACACCATCACGAACACGGCAAACGGAAAGTATATTGTCGGGCATACTGCCAATCTCGACGGCATCCGCAACCGCTTTCAGTTCGCCGTGACAACTGGCTCGGCGGTTGATCCACGTATGCGCGCGGACTGGGCGCTGTACGGCGCGCAGGCGTTCCGGCTGGATACGTTGGAGGAGCTAGAGCAACGCCCCGACCAGAGTCCGGCAGAGTTCGCCGCAGACCTGGAGGCGCTAGAGCAGATGCTGCGCGCCAGCCTCGATCCGGCGCTATCGTATTAGTGTTTACTTGCGCAAGAACAAAGCCCTCCGCTCCCATGGGGGAATAGAGGGCTTTGTTTGAGACTGCTGCGCTACAGGATGTAGCGGCTGAGGTCTTCGTCCTGGATGAGCGCGCCGAGGCGCTCACGAACGAAGGCTGAGTCAACCGTTACCGTCTGACCTGCCAGGTCTGGCCCATCGAAGGAGACTTCTTCGAGCGCCTTCTCCATGATGGTGTGCAAGCGACGCGCGCCAATGTTTTCGACTCGCTCGTTCATGCTCCATGCATAGCTTGCCATTTCTTCCAGGCCGTCGTCGGTGAACTTGAGCGTCACGTTATCGACGCCAAGCAATGCCTCGTACTGGCGTGTCAGCGCATTTTCCGGCTGTGTCAGGATGCGCTCATAGTCTTCCTTTGCCAGCGCGCTCAACTCCACGCGCAGTGGCAGGCGGCCCTGCATCTCAGGGATGAGGTCGGACGGCTTGGCATTGTGGAAGGCGCCTGCGGCGATCCAGAGAATGTGATCAGTCTTGATCGGGCCGAAGCGTGTCATGACCGTCGAACCCTCGACGATGGGTAGCAGGTCGCGCTGCACGCCCTCGCCGGAAACGTCGGGCCCAGAGTCCACTTTGCTGCCGACGATCTTGTCGATCTCATCCAGGAAGACGACGCCAGACTGCTCGACCCGCTGCGTGGCGTCTTCGACCACCTGCTCGAAGTCGATCAGTTTGTTGGCCTCCTCCTGTGTGAGGAGGCGGCGCGCCTCTTTTACAGAGACGCTACGGGTGCGGCGGCGTGCGCCAGGCGCGGCGCTCAGGAAGTCCTGAAGGTCATCGCCGACGTCGTCGCGACCGATGCCTGCGACGAACTCGAAGACGGAAGGATATCCTTCCTCTGCTTCCAGCTCGATCTCGATGATCTGGTCGTCCAGTTCGTTGCGAGCCAGGCGCTCGGCCACTTGCTTGCGCGTCTGCGCCTTAGCGCGGCGCGTCGGCCGTATGCTCGTGGACTTCGTACCCGCGATGGTCGTGATATTCGAGGCGGCGGCCACGGACTTCGAGCGCGCATTACGGCTAGCGGCGCGCGCAGTCGCCGGCTCCGCCTTTTCCGCCTTCTCAGACTTCGCGACCTCTTCCGCGACGACTTTCTCCGTCAGGATGTCGATGATGCGGTCTTCGGCGGATTTCGATGCCCGCTCGGCGACCTCGTTGACGCGCTGGTCGTGCGCCATGGCCACGGAGGCGTCCATCAGGTCGCGGATGATGCTCTCGACATCGCGGCCCACGTAGCCTACCTGCGTGAACTTGGTCGCCTCGACTTTGACGAAAGGCGCATCAGCGAGCTTGGCCAGCCGCCGCGCGATTTCCGTCTTGCCGACGCCGGTTGGACCGATCATCAAGATGTTCTTGGGTGTAATCTCGGCTTGCAGTTCCGTTGGCAGCGCGAGGCGTCGGTAGCGATTACGCAGCGCGATGGCGACTGCGCGTTTGGCGCTCGCTTGTCCGACGATATAGCGATCCAACTCCCTGACGATTTGTTGGGGAGTCAAATCTTTCATAGTGACGCTCCTGCCTGTGGACACGCTGAACAGGGAGCCTTTTGGCTCACCGCCGAGATGATCAGGTGTCGTTTTCACTTCTTCATTATATACGTTCTGAGCGTCCAACTTCTCGTTTCCAATGTGAAGCTTCGGCGCGGCGTCGAGATTCATCGCTCACTCCGAGGTATGCGTGCGGCGGGATGCGCCAACCGCAGTGGTGTCTTTCGTTGCGGCGGCGTCGCTCGCGTCTTTCGCATCTGCGCCAGATTCAGATTTCGCGGCATCATCGCCTAGCGTGAAGAGCAGGATGCGGTCGTTGGTGTAGATGCACATCGAGGCGGCTATGTCCATCGCGGAACGCGCAATCTCCTGCGCGCTGAGGTCGGTATGGCGAATCAACGCTCGCGCCGCTGCCTGCGCATAGACACCACCGGAGCCAATCGCGGCGACGCCGTCATCTGGCTCGATCACGTCGCCGTCGCCGGTCAGCACCAGCAGTTCGTCGGCGCTGGCCACCAGGAGCATCGCCTCCAGTCGGCGCAGGTATTTATCCGTGCGCCACTCCTTCGTGAGTTCGACGGCGGCGCGGCGCAGGTTGCCCTGGTAGCGCTCCATCATCGCCTCGAACTTGTCGAAGAGCGTCAGCGCGTCGGCAGTGGAACCGGCGAAGCCAGCGAGCGCTCGCCCGCCAGCCAGTCGCCGAATCTTGCGGGCGGTGTGCTTCATCACCACATCGCCCACTGTGACCTGTCCATCACCCGCCATCGCGACGTCAGAGCCGCGACGCACCGCAACGATGGTTGTGGCGTGCATCTCGCCTGTCACTCGTTGAGTCATGGAAATCGTACTTCTTTTCTTAATATAGGTCGTCTATTGTTCGCTGGAGGCGACTGCCGTGAACGCCGCCGGCCGAACCGACTTTGCGCGGGTCGTTCGCGTCGTCGCAGATTTCTTTACAGCGGGCTTCTTTACCGTCGTGGCTTTGGCCGCTGTAGACTTCGCCGTCTTTCGCGCAGCCGTTGTCTTGCGGGCCGTCGTTGTCTTGCGCGTCGTCGTGCGACTGGCTCCCGCCCTGCGACCTGCCGCGACGCTTGCGCCCTCGTCACTGGCAGCCGTCTTACGTGCGCGGCGTGGACGCTCAGCCTCCGGCGGGCGATGGCCAATCACGACAGGATTGCCTTCGAGCGCGCCCTTCACGATGGCGCGGCACTGCACGCACACCGCTTCATCTTTGCCGTTCGCCTGCGTCAGCAAGCCCTGACACTCTGGGCATGGCGCCGTCAGCGGGCGATCCCATGCGACAAAATCGCAGGTGGGATAGTTCGAGCAGCCATAGAAGACTTTGCCTGTCTTGCGGCCACGGCGCTCAACGATGTCGCTGCCACACTTCGGGCAGAGCGCTCCGGTCTTATTCACGAATGCTCGCTTGTATGAGCACTCTGGATAGCCCGAGCAGGAGATGAACTTGCCGAAGCGGCTCGTGCGCAGTAACAGCGGCTTCCCACACTGTGGGCAGGCTTCTTCAAGCTCCTCGACGGGCTTCTGGACCTTGCCCATCTCCTCCTCGGCCTTCTCCAGTTGTGTGCGCAACTCGGAGTAGAAGTCGGCCAGGAAGTCCGTCCAGCCTTGCTTGCCTTCTTCCACCGAGTCGAGCTTGCGCTCCATGTCCGCGGTGAAGTTGATGTCGACGATTTCGCCGAAGTGCTTCTGCATCAACTCGTTGACCGTCTCACCGAGCCAGGTCGGTGTGAAGCGACGCTCCTGCTGCTCCACATAGCCGCGATCCTGGATGGCGCTGACGATCGGCACGAAGGTACTTGGTCGCCCGATGCCACGTTCTTCTAGTTCCTTGATGAGGCTGGCCTCGGTGAAGCGTGGCGGCGGCTGCGTGAAGTGCTGCGAAGGCGAGAGTTTGTGCAGATTGAGCGCCTCACCGACGGTGAGTGACGGCAGCGTGTCTCCATCATCCTCGCGCGGCCAGACAGCATAGAAGCCATTGAACTTCAGGGTCGAGCCACTGGCGCGGAACAGGAACTCACCCGCGCCGATATCGATGCGCAGCGTGTCGAAGACCGCAGGCGCCATGAACGACGCGACGAAGCGCCGCCAGATCAGTTGGTAGAGCTTGAACAACTCTGGCGTCAGATAGGGCTTGGCGCGTTCGGGCGTGATCTTCACGTCAGTCGGTCGGATCGCTTCGTGCGCGTCCTGCACGTTGGTTTTAGCCTTGCCGCGTGCGGTGCGACCGGGTCCGACGTGATCCTTCGAGAAGTTCGCGCGGATGTAGTCTTTGACTGCCACCTGCGCCTCGTCTGAGATGCGGGTCGAGTCGGTACGCATGTAGGTGATGAGACCCTGGTGGCCAGCGTCTCCCAGTTCGATGCCTTCGTACAGGTGCTGGGCGAGGCTCATCGTGCGCTTCGGCTTGAAGCGCAGCCGCACCGACGCGTCCTGCTGGAGCGTGCTGGTGGTGTAGGGCAGGAATGGCTGACGGCGCACATCGCGCTGGTCAACCCTCACCACGCGATACGCGGCGCCTGTCAGTTCGGCCAGGATCGCCTTCGCCTCCGCCTCGGACGTGATGCGGATACGGCCGCGGTCGCTGCGCTGCTGGTTCGCATCATCGCTGGCGGCATTGGGGGCGTTCGTCTCGCCCTCGCTCGCCGCATCCTCTTTGGCCTCGGGTGAGTTCTGCCGACCAATCAACTGCGCCGTAAACGTCTTGGGTGTCTGCAACTGACTGAGCAGCGCCTCGATGGTCCAATATTCCTCAGGTGTGAAGGCGCGAATCTCATTTTCGCGGTCGCAGATGAGCCGCACGGCGACCGACTGCACACGCCCGGCGCTGGTGCCAGATTGCACGCGCCGCCAGAGCAGCGGGCTGATCTTGTAGCCGACCAGGCGGTCGAGCACACGGCGGGCCTGCTGTGCGTTGAACAGATTCTCATCGATCTCACGCGGATGTGAAATCGCATCCTGTACGGCGCGGCTGGTGATCTCGTTGAAGACGGCGCGCTTCGGCTTCTTCAGTCCAAGCAGATGCTTCAGCGACCACGCTATGAATTCGCCCTCACGGTCAGGGTCGGGCGCGAGGTAGACCGTTTCAGCCTTCTTGCTGGCGGATTTCAGGTCAGCGATCAGGCGATCCTTCTTCTCGATCACGACATAGTTTGGAGCAAATTCCTTGCGGACATCGACGCCGAGCCCCTTCTTGGGCAAGTCCATGACATGGCCCATCGAGGCGCGCACTTCGAAATCACTGCCGAGAAACTTCTCGATGGTTTTGGCTTTCGCCGGTGATTCCACGATCACCAGATTCTTCGCCATCCTTCGACTCACCTCAATCGCTTCTATCGTTCACCTGGCGCGAGGGCGCCGAGGGTATCGGTCATACAGTCGCAATGCATTGTTCGTCACTGAGCGTGTACGGTTCGCTGCGGAGTCGGGTTCCGCGATGTCAGATCAATGGCGTCCGCTTGGAGTCGCCGCCCTCACCATCCCAGCCAGTGACATGCCACACAGCATAGCACCACGTTGCAAGAGTACACTGCGATATCGTTCACACACTGCCTTGTAGAGGAATATCCTGCTCGGCCTCCTCGGCGCCCCTCCGCCGGGCCGTCGTCATTCGTTATAGATTCGTGCGGAGGCTATCGTACAATTTTACCACGCCTTGCCGACCGCTCGCCAGCCATTCACTCAGCGTTAGGTGTAGGACTGGCTCGCGCGTGCGCACACTTTGACTTTTACCGCACGATTCCTGTTTCGTACACTATTCGATACACTGGTTACGTACTTATTCCGTCACTCCCTGCCGCATAGGGAAACGGGCGACGCTCAAAAGGAGCCGCAACGAATGTCTCTGCTTCCTCGCCGTCTCGCGCGCCGTCAATCTACGCTCGGCTTTGGCGCGGCGGTCGCGCTTGCCCTGGCGTTCATCTGGTCGGCTGTGGTCGTCGTCCCTGCGCGGGCCGCGTCGCCTGCCGGAAGTGCGGATAGCGTCGCCCAGCAAGCGGTGCAACTGGATAGCCCAGCGGTGACACGCATCGTCTCAGTCGTTGACGCTCGGCTGACGTGTACGGGTTGCGCCACGGATGGCTCAGACATTCACTCACCCGCTAACGGTACGGCATTCACGTTCTATTCGAGCGGGTCGGGAGTATTCATTTCCGCTGACGGCGCGATACTCACTGCTGACCACGTGGTCGATCATTCAATGAACAACTCTGAGGATATGGCGTTTGTCGAGCAGCAGGCCGCGCAAGACGTCGCGCAGCGCTACCACTCGACGTCCGATCAGGTCCAGACCTATTTTCAGAACCATCCTTCGCACGTCTCGATTGACTTCAAGATTGTCTTTCAGAAGGCATTTCTCTCGACCGCATATACCGACAATCTGCCAGATACCGCGCATCTGTATGCGTTTGCGATCACGTCGATTGTGGCGAGTTCGCCGGTAGATAAGCAGGATACGGCGATCGTGCGGATCGACACGAACGGCATCAAGCCTGCGCCCGACTTTCCGTATCTGACACTCGCCGATAGCCAGGTGAATGCGCTGGATAATGTGACGGCCATCGCGTTTCCGGCTGACGCTGATCTCGCACTCAACAATGCCGACTTCACAGCGCTGGTCGACGCGAGCGGCAATGATATCAACACGATCAACAGCTTGCTGAGTCCATCGGTCAATTCAGGAGCCATCACAAAAGCGAACGAAATTCGGCCCGACGGAACGCAGGTCTATGAGGCCAGCAGTATCGCGTCGAATGGCTCAAGCGGCGGTCCGGTGATCAATAACCAGGGGCAGGTGATTGGCTTCGTAGACGCTGGCCCAGCCACTGATCGCCTGACGTTCATCATTCCCAGCGCGGTGGCGGCGAAATACATGACGCAGGCGGGCGTTTCGCCAACCTCCTCGGGTCGCTTCATGACGCTCTGGACAAAGGCATTCAACGAGTACATCGCTACCGGGACGTGTCATTGGACGAGCGCCAGCAACGATCTGACGACACTTAAGCAGCAATATCCCACCTTCGGAGCGGTGAATCGCTACCTCGCCCAGGCGAAGTCTCAGGCTGCGAACGAAACTTGCGCCACTGGCGGCGCCTCGACCTCGTCAGTGACAGGCAATGTGACGTCGGGCTTTCTGATCATCGGCGGCTGTATCGTCGCGCTGATCGTGATGATTCTGATCGTGATCATCATGATCATCGCGGTGGCGCGCGGGATTCGCCGTCGGGCCGCTCCGCAGCGCCGCACAGTCGCGCAGACCATGCAAGCGCCTCCTGCCCAGCGCATTGCCACACCTGCGCCTGTCGTAGCGCCTGCGCATGTGGCCCCACGTATGTGTCCTAATGGGCACGCGGTGTACGAGGCGGACGCGGCGTACTGCCCGCAGTGTGGCGCACCCATGCTTGGGGCGGCTGGACGGTAGGGGGTGTCCTACGCGACCGCAGCGATTTTATGGGCGTTGTAGTCTGTGTAATAGAGGTGCATCCGAAGTTCAAAGGAGTGGAGTGAGATGAGTCGTCGGCGATGGCTTTCAGGTTGGCAGGTGGCGACGTTGTCGGCGGCAGGCGCTGTCGGCTCCGTGGCCGTGGCCAATTGGCTCACTCAGGTCGGGCGGCGCGAGCCTGAGAATGCTCTGAACGGCGGAGAAGCGCTCTACCCGTGGACAGAGGGTAGCATCCACTACACTGTGCGCGGGCGCGGGGAGCCGATGCTCCTGCTGCACGACTTGCTGCCCGGCTCCTCGTCGTTTGAGTTTCGCGCGGTATTTGATCGCCTCTCCGCGCGCTATCGAGTGTTCGCGCCCGATCTCTTGGGCTTCGGCCTCTCCGGTCGCCCGAGCACACACTACACCCCTGAACTCTATGTGGCGTTGATCGAGGATTTCTTGCGGCAGGTGGTGGGCGCGACTGACCAGCCAGCGCATGTCGTCGCTTCGGGTCGCTCAGCGCCATTTGCGGTGATCGCCTGCGCTTCCAGACCGCAGATGTTTCGTAGCCTCACAATGATCGAGCCGTCGCGCCTTAGTGTT
>DASVZC010000061.1:0-23786 GCA_036391835.1 Ktedonobacterales bacterium
GGCACAGGCCGGGACCCGGTCAAGACCAGGCCCTGCGGGTGGCGCGCCCTGCACCTTGTTCCGGGCGCGCCAGTCTTGACCGGGTCCCCCCGGCCTGTGCTCTCAGGGCCGCGAGCCTGCCGGGCTGACCGCACCGCGCAGGAGGCCCAGACTCGCCGACCGACTGCACTCCAGAGTATGCGGGACGATTGGGAGACGCGCGCACCAGTGTCGGTGTGGCATACTGATGTACAGCACACCATTGGACATGAGGGAGGCTGCAGTGACCAACCACACCTCGTCGGGCCAGATCATCTCGGATCCCACAATACTCGCCGGAAAGCCGGTCATCGCTGGTACCCGCATTTCGGTGCAGCTCATTCTCGAAAAGCTGCGCGACGGCTGGACTATTGACGACCTGCTCGACGCTTACACCCACCTCACGCGGGAGCAAGTCGTCGCCGCCCTCGACTACGCCGCAGAACACCTGGGCGCATCGGCGTAGCTGTGAAATTCCTCATCGACGAGAATGTGTCGCGCCGCATCGCCGAGCGATTGGCGAAGGATGGCCACACGATTGTCCGCGTCCAGGATGTCGCCCTTGGCCAACCCGATACGGACATCTTAGCGCTGGCGCAATCGGTCGGCGCTGTCGTCGTTACCGAGGACACAGACTTTGGCGAACTGGTGATGCGGCTTCACCAGCCCGCGGTCGGTGTCATCCTGCTCCGCCTCTCGGGGATGGCGCGAGCGGCTCAACCGGACTATGTCGCCCACAGCATCGCCGCGCACGCGCCCGAACTTTCGAAGAGTTTCACCGTGGTGACGGCCTCGACAGTGCGCGTGCGACCGCTCACCTAGCGCGTGCGTGCGGGAGATGGCGTCATGCCGAGCGCCTGCATCTGCGCATCCCGTCGCGAATACTCCTCGCTCGTCCAGGTCCGGCCTCGAGACAGCGGCGGCGCATCCGCGCCTTCCACTACCAGTACGCCGGCTGGCGCTGGCACAAGCCCCGAGGCGACATCGGTTTCGTCCGAGCTCTCCGCGGAGTCACTAGCCGTCGCAGCCGTCACCGCCCCACGCACCGCGCCGACCATGCCCCGCAGCCGCTGCGCCTGCTGGCGCTGCTTGAGCGCATCGAGCGCCATCTGCTCCTCGATCGCGCGCGTTTTTTCCGCCAGGTTGCGACGGTCGACCGGCTTCTTGCGGTAGCGCGACGCGCCTGAGAGGCAGACCAGGAAGACCGAGATCGCCGCCCGCTGCCAGAGCCAGGTCGCGCTGTCCATCCCCAGCCGGGCCAACGCCTGCGCCACCGTCAAACCGTAGCCTTGCTGCATCGAGAAGATCAGCGCCGCCACATAGGCGACATAGGCCAGTGTCAGCCCTAAGGTGACCAACGCCGCGACGGCGAGCAGCTTGCGTCCCCAGGAGAGGGTGGAGGAGCTCAGAACGACGCTGACGCGGAACCACGCCCCAACGAGCTGCCCATCGACGCCGACCGCTTGGGAGATCGCCCAGGCGTAGAGCAGCCAGGGCATCGTCAGCAGTAGGCGCCCATCACTCAAGAGCGAGACCAGCCCGATCAGGAGCCCCGCCGTCAGCATCGGACCGCTCAGCAATACGATCAACTCTTCGATCCAGCGCAGAAAGCCACTGATGGCTCCTAGCACCGGGAGGTGCATCTGTTCATCCATGAATGTTTCCCTTTGAACTCGAACACGTGCCCCAGGGAAGCCAGGCGATGGCGTGGCCTCCCTGAAGATGTCTCTATGCTGGCTGTTTCTTCGACGCCGTCTCAGCCGCTGGCTCCGCCGCAGTCCGTTTCGCAGCGGCCTTCTCGGCCTGGCGAGCCGCACGGCGCTGTTTGGCCAGGAGCTTCTGCGCCTTGCGCTCCTCCTGAAGTCGCTTGCGTTCATCAGCTGAGGCCTCGCGGACGTCGACCGCTGAGAAGACCACCATCGCGCCGACCGGTTTTTCACCGGCGCGGGCGTTCAGGCGCTCGAAGGCGAGTGCGCGCATGCTCTCCGCACTGACCACCACCCAAGCCTCATCCAGCTCCCAGCGGTCGAGCAGATCCGGCTTGGGGGCCTTGTCGAGCGGAAGTTCACAGGAGATGCGGTCACGCATGGTGGGGAGGACGAGGCTGAGACGGATGCGTGTCACGATCTCACCTGTGGAAGGGTTGGTATAGGAGTTCTCGTCAACCTCTTCGCACTTGCCAGTGATTTCGATGTAGGACATAGCGTTTGTTCCCTTTCGATGTCCAGCTCTTGGCGCCGGAACGTTGTTACCATCGCAAGGGAATCGTGAAGAGTATCAGGTAATAAGGTAGCTAGGTGCAAGCGACGGTCGGTTGCTGTGAAGTCGCTTGAATTCAGCGCTTATACCTTCCCCAACCCGCAAGGTTATAGGTTCGAATCCTATCCGAGGAGCCCAAACGCAACAAAGAACCCAGGTCGCAAGCATGCTTGTCGCCTGGGTTTCTTCTTTCCACCGGTAAACGGCAAAACGGTCAATCCGCTCTGGCAGCCGGAAGGGCCAGCACATCTACGCTGGCCCTTCCGGTCGACGTACCACGTAGCGCTCGTCAGTGGGCGAAGCTATGGGTCGTGCGATAGGAACTCTCTTCCCGGTACTGCAGAGCTACCGCAACAGCGAGTGCGCCAATGGCGATCACCGCCGCAGCGATGGCAAAGAAGATCACAACGCCCGTCGACATCGCAAAGTACGTGGCAATCGACGCGCCGAATGCGAGATCGATGTACATCATGAACTCACTTACTGCAACCAGTCCGAGGCCGATTCCATACATCGCCGCGATTCGATTCGCATCTCGCTCCTCTTGCCGTCGTGCAAGGGTCATCACAACAGCAAATACCGCAAGGAACGCGAAACCGATCGCCAGCGTCAGAGGCAACCAGGCAGCCACTGGTGTGAACCAATAGGTCAACATTGTGCTACCTTCCTTCCCCACTCTTGAAGCTTTCGGTGACACTCTCATCGAGTGTCCCTATGTCTCCATTGGTAAGTGTGGCGCTTTCGCATCTCAAGACCATCGATTCCTTCCGGCAGAAACTCACGCGCGCCTCACAGTTATACTTATGTATGCAACCCTCTGTGATGCCGATGTGCTACCTACGGCGCTTGTGTTGACCCTGCCGAGAGGTATGCGCCAGCACGATAGTAGTAGATACGACGGCATGCTGGTGTTTCTCGACGTCTCCGAAAGGGCTACTTATGGCGCAGTTCGCTCCTGATGCTCTGCAGCAGCGCGGCACTCCTTCCAGTGGCCTCACCAGCGCTGAAGCAGAGGCGCGCCTTCGGCAGGAAGGCTATAACGAATTGCCCCGCGAGCGACGTCGAAACATCTTCGCTATTGCGTTCGCCGTCCTACGCGAGCCGATGCTGCTTCTGCTGGTCGCAGCGGGAATCGTCTACCTCTTTCTCGGCGATCTCCAGGAAGCCATCGTCTTGCTGGCCTCGATTATCGTCGTCATCTCGATCACCCTCTATCAGGAGCACAAGACCGAACGCGCGCTCGACGCTTTACGCGACCTTTCCAGCCCCCGCGCTCTTGTCATCCGGGATGGACAACTCCAGCGCATCGCGGGCCGCGAGGTCGCGCGGGGTGATCTGATTCGGCTGGCGGAGGGCGACCGGGTACCGGCTGACGCGGTTCTTCGCGAATGCACCAGCCTCGCCGTGGATGAATCGTTACTCACCGGAGAATCGGTCCCCGTTCGCAAGTTGTCCCAGACCAGCGCTGGAGCGCCAGAAGGGCTGGAGTCCGTCCGGCCTGGTGGGGACGACCAGCCAGTTGTCTATTCGAGCACTCTTGTAGTCGGTGGGCAGGGGACCGCAGAGGTCTTCGCTACTGGTCTGCGTACTGAGATTGGCCGCATCGGTAAGGCGCTGGTCACCGTTCGCCCAGAGGAAACGCCGCTCCAGCGTGAGGTCAAGCGCCTCGTGGGGTTACTCGCGGTTGCGGCGTTCAGCCTATGCGCCGTGGTGATCCTCATCTACGCGCTTCTGCGCCACGACTGGATAGAAGGCATCCTCTCGGGGATTACGCTCGCGATGGCGCTCATCCCCGAAGAGTTTCCGGTCGTGCTCGCCGTCTTTCTTGCGCTGGGAGCCTGGCGCATCGCGCAGCGCCATGTGCTCACACGCCGTATGCCGGCCATCGAGGCACTTGGAGCCGCCACAGTGCTCTGCGTGGACAAGACGGGCACGCTTACGCTCAACCGCATGGCTGTCAGCGCATTCTTCGCTCAAGGCGCTCTCTACGATGTCGCTATCGATCCTGAGCGACCCCTGCCCGAGGCTCCCCTGGAAACGCTGCGTTACGCCATCCTCGCAAGCCAGGCCGAGCCGTTCGATCCGATGGAGCGCGCGCTACTCACGCATGGTGAGCGCGCCTTCTCCGAGCCTGTCACAGGCAGTTGGACGTTCGAGAAAGAGTATCCGCTGACCCCTGATCTCCTGGCAGTCACTCGCGTTGGGCGCTCGGAGCAAAGTGGCGCCTATATCGTCGCTTCAAAAGGCGCGCCCGAGGCCATCGCTCACCTGTGTCATTTCGACGAGACGCAACGAAGCGAACTGCACGAGCAGGTCAGTGTGATGGCGCGCGAGGGTCTGCGTGTCCTTGGCGTCGCTCGCGCCACTTCTGCTGGCGAAGATCTTCCCGACGACCCACGCGCCTTCGACTTCCAGTTTGTTGGGCTGCTGGGCCTGGCTGATCCGATTCGCCCGGCTGTCCCTGAGGCCATTCAGGAGTGCTACACAGCGGGCATTCGCGTCGTCATGATCACTGGTGATTATCCAGAGACTGCACGCGCCATCGCCCGCCAGATAGGCATTCATCAGCCAGACATCGCCATTACTGGGATGGAACTCGACGTGATGACTGACGCTGACATTCGCGAGCGCGTGAAGGAGACGTCCATCTTCGCGCGCGTCGTGCCCGCCCAGAAACTGCGCCTGGTTCAGGCGCTCAAGGCAGACGGCGAGGTCGTGGCGATGACCGGCGATGGCGTGAATGACGCGCCCGCGCTGAAGGCAGCCGATATCGGTATAGCGATGGGGAGTCGCGGCACAGATGTGGCGCGTGAAGCGGCCTCGTTGGTGTTGCTCGACGACGATTTCACGTCCATCGTACACGCCGTGCGGCTAGGTCGTCGTGTGTTCGCCAATCTGCGCGACGCTATCGCCTATCTGCTCGCCGTGCACGTGCCTATCGCTGGCATGTCACTGCTGCCTGTCCTCTTCGGCTGGCCGCTGGCGCTGCTCCCTGTGCATATTGTCTTTCTGGAGTTCATCATCGACCCTGCCTGCTCTGTCGTGTTCGAGGCAGAATCTGAGGCGGAGGACATCATGCGGCATCCTCCGCGTAATCCCAATGCGCCGGGACTCAATTGGCGTCTGATCTTGATCAGTGTGGCGCAGGGGGTGAGCGTGTTGGCGATCGTATTCACGATCTTCGCCATTGACCTCAACGTGTACCACAACCCCGCTGAGGCGCGAGCATTGGCATTTACGACATTGGTCGTCGCCAATCTCGCTCTGATCTTTGCCAATCGCTCCTGGACACGCACCATCTTCGCGACGCTGCGTATGCCGAATCCGACGTTGTGGTGGATGGTGGGCGGCGCAGTGACCGTGCTCGCTCTTGCGCTCTTCGTGCCTTTCCTGCGCACACTCTTCCAGTTCGCGCCGCTCCATGTCCAAGACCTTCTCTTGACGGTCGCAGCGGGAGTCGCCAGTATTCTCTGGTTCGAGGTCCTCAAGTTCGTCCGACGCCTGCGCAGTTCGCGCCAGCCACTTGCCGCGTAGCGGGCGCCACAAGAAAGGCCCAGGCGCCACGTATGCTTGTCGCCTGGGCCTCTTCCTGCCTTGCTGTTGCTACGCTTCGGCCCGCGTTTGGCGACCACCGCGCCGGCCAATCTTCGCCATGTGCGCGCGGTTCTTGCTCACCTCAGCGCCGCCCTTGCGCCCAGCCGCTCGCGCCTCATCGGCGTTGAACACGTGCGCTGTGCCGCGCTCATGGGCAACCTGACCGCCTTTGCGGCCAGCCATGCGCGCCTCTTCGCGGCTAAATTCATGCGCTGCGCCGCGCTCATGTGATGCTCGACCACCTCGGCTGGCAATCTCGCGACGGCGCTGCTCATCCATCGAAGCGAATCCGCGTCGTGGGGAATCACTCATCGTGTTATCACTCCTTTTCCGCACACGACATCGTGTATCTGCCGCAGTACGGATGCGACCCGTCCAAGCTGAGGCGCCCTCATGCGCGACACTTGTGAATCAGGTATTAGACATGCAAACGTTGAAAGCAACACAGGCGCCAAGTCGATTTTGACCATATTGTGTCGCTGGCGCCCATGTTTGTGATGAGTGAAATAGCGCATAGTGATTCCTTGGTGATGCGAGTATGCTGTATTTGATCATGGATAAATGTTCTCAGTCGCATGGGGTCTATCGTGTGAGGGGAGTTGTGCAGGATGCCGAATCAACCGGGAACACTCATCTGTACGCGCTGCCACAGAGCAAATGCCCCGGGCGCTATCTATTGCGCCAACTGTGGTGAACCTATCAGCCCGAAGTTACGGGTCGACCTGAGCCGCATGTACTCGACTCTGTTAGAGCTCGACGAACAGATAGCCGCTGGTCACGGCGCTGAAACGGTGGAGGGATTGCGCAATACCGTGCGCGAGAGATACCTCGCCCTGCGTGAACCTCGGCCAGCCGCCAATGCGCCCAGCATGGCGACGATCGGTGTTCCAGCGCCACAGACGACTCCGCTCGCGCAACCCGCAGCGGCGCCTGTCGCTACACTCGCGCCCAGCCCCGTGGTGGCTCCTACGCCAGCGCAACCACATGGCCCCGTCTTCTCATGGCGCGCATTCATCGCGGAGCAGGCCATCGCAGTGATGGCCTATCTCGGCGGCTTCCTGTTGTTGATTGCCACGCTGACTTTCGAGGTTGGCGGCTGGCAGGCGCTTCCCGACCTCATCAAGCTGGCGGGTGTGCTCATCGTCTATTTTGTCTTTGGCGTGTTGGGTTTCGCGTTGCGCCGCGCGAGCAGCCTGCGCACGGTGAGCCGCGTCTATCTAGGTGTGTTCGCCCTGATGACACCACTGGCGGCGCTCGCCATCTATCGTTTCGAGTTGCAGGCGCAAGGTTTCTCTCCATCAGGAATGGTCTGCATCTCGGCGTTTTACGCGGCCGTGGTGTATCTCGCGTTGGCGGCGCGTACCCGCTTCGTGACCTATGCGTATCTCGGCTGGGTGGCCGCGATGCTTGGCGCGCTCGCGATCCCGCCATTCGCGGCTATTGATCTTTGGTGGGAGATGTTCATCAGCGGCGCGATGTCGCTGGTGTTGCTCGCTCCACACGCGCTGAAACATCGCCTCACCCGGCCGCCGGAATGGCTCGGCGCCCTCTCGCTGCCAGCGTTGCAGATCGCCATTGCTGCCGCAGTTGGTTCGACGCTCGCCACGGTCACCTTTGGCGCGCAGGTCATCGGTTTACCCGACACCGTTACTGATACGCAGCGGGCAGCCGTTGCGGCTTCCACCTCCGTGCTCGTGCTCGTCTCTCTCGGCTGGGCCTGGGCGGCGCGCACCTTCGGGGAGAGGGTCAACGACGAACTTCTGCAGGCGATCGATTGGTCCGTCGCGGGAACTGTTGCGCTGGCGACGACTGCTGTCGCAACCTGGCTGCATGCCTCAGATACCGTGGAGGTCTATACGCTGCTCGCCACGGCGCTTGTCGAGGGTCTGGCGATCGAACTTCTGCCGCAGATCGACAGGAGACGCGCAGGCATGTACCGCGGCGTGCAGATTCTGGCGATCGTGCTGGTAGGCATCGCCACCCTCATCGCGGCGCCGCTGTCGCTGCCTGATGCGCCACTAATGATAGCCTGCCTGGTAGGTGTGGCGCTGGGTTTACTCTTCGCGATGCGTGGTGATTTGGCGAATGTGCTGCCGTGGGGACTGGTGGCGGGCGCATTCTTCCTGGCTGAGATGGTCGCCGCATTCCGCGCGATGGTTCCAGGAAACCTGCTTGACTCCACGGCTGATGTCCATGTCGTGGCGCTGACTGAGCGGCCGTCACTGCTCTGCGCTGTGACGCTGGCGCTGATCGCCCTGGGCATGGGACTTCGCTGGGCCACCGACGAGTCGCGGCTCTTCAGGCTGAGGGTTCCCGTGCAGGTCACTGCAGTGGTAAGCGCCCTGCTCACCGCCGCCGCGCTCTTCGGCCACACGCGCTACTACGCAGCGCTGCTGCTTGGCGTGATTGCGTTCGCGTGGCTCCTGCTCGCACGCGTCGAGCGGCAGCCACGGATTGGTGTGCTCGTTGGGCTGTTCGGCGCGGTGGCTACTGTGGTCGCCATCGCCCTCAATGCCGACAGTTGGGTAGTCGTCGCTATTCCTGTCGCGGTGGCGATCGTGACGGTTGCGCTAGGTTGGCTGCTGGAGCGCGCATATGCTCTGCCGATCTACATTGTGACGCTCATCGCGACCCCGCTTGCGTTCGTTGAAGTGGTCGTGGTGCACGGGATCGGGGTTTCGTTTGGTTCCACAGAAGAGTTGCCGTCATTCGGCTTTGGCGTCGCCGGCTGGATGGTCATCGTCGTCGCGCTCTTGCTCACAGTCGACGCGTTCCGGCGCAGTCCCGGCTGGATGGTAGGCCCAGCCGCGGTGACCTTGCTCTGTGTCTTTGACGCGCGAGACCCATGGATGTTGGTAGGGTTGACGTTCGCGCTGGCGGGCGTGGGCTTGCTCCTCCACTGGATGCGCGGTGTGTGGTGGGGTGGCGTCTGGAGCATCGCTGCCGCTGTCGCCTCGGTCGCTGCCCTCGCCTGGCCGACGGAAATCACGCAGGGCGCTGCCTGGCGCACGGTGGTGGTGGCGCTGGCGTTCTCCATCGCAGCCTATCTGATCGCATTGCAGCATCGGGGTTCGTGGCTTACGCTGGTCGCCGCTCCTTATGCGCTGGTGGCGCTCTGTTCGGTGGGCAATCTCCCGCTCAACAATGACTGGGTGTTGGGCATTACCGGCGCTATCACGCTGGCCTACACACTTGGCGGCATGGCAGCGCGCAAGTGGCTGGGCCGCTCGTGGTCGCCTACGCTCTACGGCGTGGCGTTCGTTGGTGTGCTGATAACGGCCTTGCGTGTCACGCCATATCCAGCGCACGCTGGCCTGCTCGAAGCGATTCTGCTTGGATTCGCGGCGCTCGCCTTCTTCGCCGCGCTGATCGAGGAAACCCCGTGGGCGGTCATTGCTCCAGCGACGCTCGCGGCGGCTGCCGCATTCGTGCAGCCGGACGGGCGAGCGCTCTTGCCGCTAGCGCTCGCCTTCGCAGCCTTCGCATATGCCATCTCACGTACACGGGGCGCGCTCTGGTCATTGCCGTTGTACGCCACGACGATGATCGCGGCGGTATTAGCAGCCTGGCAGGGGCAAAATCAGTCGGCGGGCTTCGAACTCGTTACGCTGGTGACGCTCGCGCTGGCGGCCTGGGCGCTTGCTGCATTGGAATCGCGCGCCGAGGCGCTGCCCGTGGCGTTCGTCTTCGCTGCGCTGGCTGTCTCGTCGGCGGCGCATGCGTTCAACTGGAATACCTGGCAGGCGACGCTGACCTTCGCGGCATTGGCGTGGGTCTATGAAGGCGCGCGTATCGGCTGGGTACACCTCCACTGGCTGAGTGAACGCGCTACCCCATGGCCCGACGCGCTCCATCTCCCTGAGGAGATAGCGGTGGCCTGGCGTGATCCACGGCGCGCGGGGCAGATTGTCTCGCGGGGCGCGGCCATTCTGGCGGGCGGCGGCGCGGTGATAGGCGGATACTTCGCTGATCAGTCATTCGCGACCCATGCAGCGCAGACCGAAGCCGTGACGGTGGCGCTGCTCTCGCTCGTGGCGCTGCTCGTGCGCATCGGCTGGGGTGAGCATGGCTGGCGCCCGGCGCTCTATCTGGCTGGCGAGGCGTTCGCGCTCGCAGTGACCTGGCAATTGCGCTGGTTGGGCGCGACGAATGTGCAGGCATGGATTCTGGCGCCTGGCAGCGCGCAACTGATCATCGGCGCGTTCCTGCCCGCAGACACTCGACTGCGGGCGTCTGCGTGGGTCTCGCAGGTCTTCTCGGTGGCGGGCGCGCTGATTTTGCTGCTTCCGACATTGGGCCAGTCGGTGACGGAGCCACTGGAATGGCAGTGGTTATACGCTCTGCTGCTAGCGTTGGAGGCGCTGATACTGACGTTGGCGGCAGTGGGCCTGCGGAACCGCGTGCTGGCGATGACGGGAGCGGCGTTCGTGGGTGTGGCGGCGATTCGCGGCGCGATCATCGCCGTTCAGCAGAACCTGCCGATACCGCTGGTCATCGCCGTGGTCGCGCTCGCGCTGATGGGCCTGGCGACATGGCTCAGCCTGCGCGCCCGCCATGCCACGCATACACCCACAGTTACACCGATTCCGTAGTGTCTCTTCGCGTTATGGGCGTTGGCCACGTTCGAATGGCCAGGGCTCCAATGATTCTCTCGTCACGGGTGGGGGAGACGGCGGAGCCTCGGCGATGTCTGTCAGCGCGGCGATGACGCTATCGAGTGGAGTACCGCTGGGCGCTGGCCAATTTGGTTGGAGCCCAGCGCGTTTCGCTCGGATCGCATCGGCAAGCTGGCGCGCATTCTGTTCGGCATGACGCATGATGGCGTCAGCCTGTCCGAGCCGCGCCAACCGCGCCGCCAGCGTATTGAGGCTATTCCCAATCTGCCAGAGTTGTGGGCTGCGAATACCCTGGCTGCGCGCGTGAAAATTGCCATTGGCTAACTGGACATGGACATCGAGCAGGTCGCGTACCCCTTGCTCCAATTCGTGGGTGCGCTCGGCTTCGCGGCGTTCGAGTTCGGCGATTTCCTCGGCGCGGTCGGCGCGTTTGAGCGCGGTGAGCACACTCTGCGCCCAGAAGAATGCGACCAGCGCCACGACAGCTTGCATCAGCAGGGGGCCGGCCAGCGCCTGTTGCGCGTTGTTTGATGCAATCAAGAGCGCAAACGCTGAGGTGTGAGGCATCAGTGCAATCAGCGCAACGATGAGGGCGCCGTTGATGACGGCCACGACGAATACGCTCCAGGGCGCTAGCGCCGATGCCGCCACGAGCAGCGAACCAGCAAGCAGATAGAGTGCGCCAAGATCGACAATGTCGAATTGGCCGCCTACGGCAGTGGCAGGAATGCTCACCAGAGGCAAATCGGCCAACGCTACAAGGAGTAGTCCGGACCAGCCTACATGCCCTAATCGATTCAGGAAACCAGCGACCACTGTCAACACCAGCGTGATGAGCAGCGCCCGAACCATCACCGGGTGATCGTCATCCACCACAACGAACTGGAACAGCGCGCCAAGTTCGATCAGCGCCAGCGCCAAGAGTAAACCGCCGACCAGCCGTCCACGCCGTGCCTGCTCGCGCTCTACAAAGCTCGCGCCCACACGCGGGGCAGGAGCCGCCACCAATGCCAACCAGCGATCAACCACATTGAATCCTGAACTTCGCCCCATGCTCGCCTCATCCTTCGCCTAGCGCACTGCGGAGCCCACAACCCGCCACTCATAGGACAGTACGCGGAACGTTACAGCCAGTAGCTCGGCATTCCCGCTGTAGACACCGCACGGGCGCAGACTTATACTGTGCGCCAGGTTTAGCGCTTCGAGTGGCCCTTGTGGAAATGGAGTTCGTACAGATGGCGCTCACATTGGCATGTCCAGGCTTCTCGCGCATCGCGCCCACATTGAGGCAGCAGCGCTCCCCTGGCCGCGCTGCTCTTGCTCACGGGCTGCGCGTCATCGGCTACGGCCACTGTGCGCCCGCGAGTGACTCCAGTTACTACGCAGTCGCCAAGTCCGACGCCGCTGCCTGTGGCTCCTCTCACATGGCATACCGCAACGCAGCCTTCGGGCGATAACCCCAGCTATGCGGTTGCCCCAAGTGACGGCTCGACCGCGTATGCGTGCGTCGCGCCCGGTGGCGCCTTTGAGGTGACCTCGATTAATCAACCGCGTGTCTGGGTTACTCACTCCACTGCGGCGCGCTGGACGCGTGTCTCGAATATTCCTGCTGACCATCTCAACAATGGCTGCACCATCGAGGTAGATCAGCGCAATCCCGCAACAGCCGTCGCCATCCTCACATGGATGCCGCCGGGCGCAGGAAATGCCAACATTGCCGATATGACCAACTACGTCACGTTTGATAGCGGGATGAGTTGGCGTAAACTGACTGACACACATCCGTTCATGATGTGCGGTCGTAGTGGCAGCGCCACCTGGAACGGGACGATCTATGACATTCGCAATGTCTTGAGTGGAAACGCTGGACGCAGTGGCCTCTGGGCCAGTAGCGACCAAATGACAACCTGGCGACTCATTGATCCCCCTGGAGTTGGCGTGGCCGACGCCGCGACCTTCTGGATGGCGCCTACCTCAGGAGATATCCTGGCGGCATATGGCGAACCCGAGCAACCGAAAACATTGTGGGAAACGTCCGATGGCGGCGCACACTGGAAACAGATCTTCGAGATAACGCCCGCATCGACCTTCCCCAGCAGCGCGGAGCACGTTGCGTGGTCACCAGGCCCGAACAAGCCGTGGACAATCTGCGACAAGGCCGTTGGCGTGACTGGTAACAATCTGCAAGTTACGCTGTCGTGCAGCTTCGACGGCGGCATATCGTGGCAGGCACGTCCCAACATTACCCCAGCGCCCAGCGCTAGTGGCAAACCCAATCCAGTCGCCTGGGTGTTTGCCATCGCCAGCGACGGCGCGCTGCTCGCCACCGTTTCAAGTTCCACGCCGAACACGCCGGATACACTCTATCGCCTATCCGATGGCGCCAGTCAGTGGCAATCGCTGGGGGAGGCGTCTGCGTCGTTCGACACCAGCTATATACCATCGCCGGGAAGCGGTATCCTCTGGACCGATCCATCTGGCGCGCCGACGATTGCGAGCTACCCCTGAGCCAGTTCAACTCAGGGGTAGAGGTGTTGTGTGCGTCGAATGAACTGCGTTAGGCTTCCGGCAGGGGTGAGCCGGTCAGCCATTCGTAGGCTTCGCGGTAGCGCGAGGCGACGCCCTCCACGACTTCGGCAGGCAGTTCCGGTGCGGGTGGCTGCTTGTTCCAGCCGCTCTGTTCGAGCCAGTCGCGGACATACTGCTTGTCGAAGCTGGGGGGCGAGCCACCGGGGCGATAGTCGGCGACTGGCCAGTAGCGCGACGAGTCGGGGGTCAGCAGTTCGTCGATTAGGATCAGTTCGCCATCGAGCAGGCCGAACTCCATCTTCGTATCGGCGATGATGATGCCACGGTCGAGCGCGTAGGCCGCCGCCTCTTTGTAGATCGCGATGCTGGCGTCGGCGATCATCTGGCCCATATCTTCGCCAAGCGCCTGCTTCATCTCATCGAGTGAGACGTTGATGTCGTGGCCCTCGTCGGCTTTGGTCGCGGGGGTGAAGATCGGCTCGGGCAAGCGGTCACCCTGTCGCAGCCCCTGCGGCAGCGTCACGCCGCAGACGGCGCCCGTCGCCTGATAATCTACCCAGCCGCTGCCCGCCAGATAGCCGCGCACCACACACTCGAAGTCGAAGCGCTTAGCCTTCTTGATCAGCATGAAGCGGCCCGCCAGCATCTCGCGCAAGGCGGGGTCGTTGCGCACTTCGTCGGGCAGGTCTGCGACATCCACACTGATGAGGTGGTTGGCGATGATGTTGGAGAGGCGAGTGAACCAGAAGGCGGAGAGTTGCGTCAGCACGCGGCCCTTGTCGGGGATGCCATTGGGCAGGATGCAGTCGAACGCGGAGAGGCGGTCGGTCGCCACCATCAGCAGGCGGTCGCCCAGATCATAGGTGTCGCGCACCTTGCCCACGCTAAACTTTGGCAATGGCAGGTCCGTGGTGGTCACTATCTGGGCAGCCATGTCTTCCCCTCGTTCGTCTTTTCCGATTCTTCCGACTCGCAACATCTCAGATGGCGCCCGCATCCGCTCAGACACGCGATGGGGCGCCACCACCATTAAGCCACACGTTGACGACGCGCGCGAAATCCTCTGGCCGCTCGGCGAATGGCGAATGGCCGCATTTGGTGAACGCCACCAGCCGTCCATAGCGCAGCAGCTTGCGCGCCCGCAACGCGTTGGCATAGGGCGTCAGGTGGTCGCGCTCACCCCACAGCAGCAGCGTCGGGACCTCGATCTCGCGCAGGCGGTTGAGCAGATCGAGATGTACGCCCATCAGGCTAATCCAGTGGTCAAACGCCCTGGCGCCGGAGGGAATGACATCGCGCTGTGTCGTCACTGCCCAGGTGAACTCGAAGGCCTCATCACGCGGAACTTGGCGCTTCGAGCCATCGAGCGCTATCACCCGCGCCGTGATGTCGCGTCCCCACCAGCGGTGTAGACGCTCCGGCTTCAGCCAGTAGTAGAGGCGCACGTCCAGCGCGACATCGCGCCCCAGCCCGCCAGAGTCGGCCAGCGCCAGTCGCCGCACCAGCGTGGGATGCTGCAGCGCGACGCCCAGCGCGGTGAATCCACCCATCGAATGCCCCAACAGGTCCACCGATTCGAGGCCGAGGTGATCGAGCAGCGCGACGACGCCATCGACCCACACCTGTAGCGCGTCTTGCGCGGTGTGCCCGGTGAATGGCGGCTTGTCGGAGAGTCCCCAGCCAGGTAGATCGAGTGCGATGACGCGTCGCTGGGCCGCGAGACTGGCGAAGATGGGGGTAAAGAGGGCGCCAGCGGAACCACGACCATGCAGTAATACCAATGGCTCGCCCTCGCCACATGTCAGATAGTGGAGCCGCGCGCCGTTGGGTCCCGGCGCCTCGCCGCGCTCCACCGGAACGCCTGCCGTGCGGAGCAGCGCATCCTCGGCGGCGAACAGCGCGGCGCGTGGGTCGGCGTGTTGAGCGGGGGAGGGAGCGGACATAGCGGGCGATCCTCTCTGGTCAGGCTCTCGCCGCACTGGCGGCGGGCGCATCCTCGCGCTGTGAGTATACCGCGCGAGGTCATCAACATGATTGCCGCCGCCCGCTAACTTTGTTAGTATGACGCAAGTCAGGAGCGACGAGTTCCGTCACGCGGGCGGGATAAACCAGGGAGCCAGCCGGAAATGGCTGAGGTAGCAAGGTGGCGATAGAGCGTGCGTTATCGAGGTCGATTCACGTACTGGGTGGTCGTTCTGGCGTTGGCGCTACAGCTTGCCGCATGCGCTCCGGCTGCAAGTACCTCGCATCATACTCCAGCGCGTCCCACGGCTACGGCTCGCGCAACGACAACAGGCGCGCTTCCCTCCGTTGGCGCTATCACGCGCATGTTGCGCCTGGCCGATGCGCCGGCAGTCTGTCCATTTGATGCGGCGTGGGCGTCCTCGGGTGGCCAAATCGCTGTTTTGGCGATACGCGGCGACACCTGCGCGGCTCGCCCAACCACAAAACTGCCCGACCTCATCATCATCTACGATGCGCACTCAGGCGCCATTGTGCGACAGATCAGTCTCGCGGCTACACTCGCACAGGTGAGAGCAGACATAGTGATTCACCCAAAAGACGGTTTCAGTGGCCTGAGATGGTCGCCCGACGGCTCGAAACTCGCGGTGGCGATCGAGCCATATGCTCCAGCGACGACTGGCGTGCTCATCGTCTCCGTTCAGAACAGTACGGTTCGCGCACTGATTGGCCCTTCCCACTATGGACCTGACCCAACTGGTCAGTCGCGATTCAGTGCGGCGACCGTATGGAATGTCCAATCGGGCGCGCCAGCGGCGACTATCGCTATCCCATTGCCTGCCGCTGAACGCTATCAGTGGTCCGTAGACGGGAATATCACACCAGTCTCCGCATCCGTCGCTCCGTCGCCCTCGATCCCAGCGGGAAACGCGCAATTCTCCTATTGGCAGCCTGGTTTCGTCGCGGCAGTCCCTACGGCTTCCGAGGCGGCTGGATATCCCGCGTGGCTGTACTCTGCGGCTACCTTTACCCGTTGGTCACCCGACAGCCAGTATGTAGCAACCGATCTAATGACGATGAATCTCGCAGGGGCTACGACCGGGGCTCCAACGACAATTCAGCCGCTCCTGTGTCGAGCCGAGTTTTGGCCACAGCCGTGCAACGACCTTCCCATCCCACCCCCAGACGCGGCATTCAAGACGGTCGAGGCGAAAATGGAAGCGCTCGCAGAAAGCTCACATTTCTACCCCAATGATGCGCCTGTGGCATGGAGCCCGGATGGCGCGCTGCTTGCCACGGTGCTGCCTGGCGATGACGGCTCGCGATTTGACCGCGTGATGACCATCACGCTGATCAGCACAACCACGGGAGCAGCTATAGGAACTGCCGCGGTTACCTTCAAATCCTCCCCAGGCAATATTGGAATGACACGCTGGCCCTATTTCTCGTGGGCACCAACCAGCAAACAATTGGCAGTCGTCAATTCCGTTGATAATGAGGTTGAGGTCGTGAGCATCACTCGCTAGCCTGTGGGATGGGTTGCTAGAGGGTGGCCACGCGATACAATGCGTGTATGCCGAAGTATGAAGAGCATCCCAAGACGAACGCGATGCGAGCGCTCGACCAGCGGCGCATCACTTACACGCCTTTCTACTACAGCGACACCATCCACTCGGCGACGGAGGTGGCGCAGTTGCTGGGCGTGGAGCCAGGCCATGTCTTCAAGTCGCTGGTGGCGCTCACCGACGATGGCCGCCAGTTGCTCATCGTCACGCCGGGGGACCGCGAACTCGACATGCGGCTGGTAGCGCGCGGCGTCGGCGCGAAATCCGCGCATATGGCGCTGCAACGCGATGCTGAGCGGCTGACGGGGTTGAAGGTCGGCGGCATCTCACCGCTGGCGCTGCTCAACAAGCGCTTCGAAGTCTATCTGGACGCTCCGGGCGCGGAACTTGCCGACCTCTACCTCAACGGCGGCCAGCGCGGCGTCAACGTGAAATTGCGCGTGGCCGACCTGCTGGCTGTGACGGGCGCGAAGGTCATCACAGCGACCCGCGCGCCCGACGAGGCGTGATCGTCTCGCCCCTACGCCAACTCTGAGAGCATGTTGGTATGTTCCTCGTAGTGTCGCCAAGTGCTACCCGAGAGCAACTGCCACGGAGTGATGCCGCCGGGAATATCTTTGATATACGCCGGATCGTTCAACTGCTCTTCACTGAGCCGCTCGATTTCCGACCGCAACTGCGCGAATACCTCGCGTGCGTCTTGCGACACCTCGTCGAGCGGGCGTGCGCGATATTCCGCGAAGACCGCTGCGTTCCGTTCGTCTTGCGAGAGGTTCCAGAGATCGGAGCCGATCATCGCCCGATGACGCAGCACGCTGAGCATCTCGCGCTGACTCCAGGTCACATGCGCCACGACATCTTTCGGGGTCCACTCGCTGTCGCCGATGGGCTTCGCCATTTGTTCTGGGCTTAGCGAATTCACTTTCGCGTCGAATGTTTCGTGACTGCTGTCGATGAGTCGCATTACTTCGGCTTTTGTCATGTTAACCATAGCCAGTCGAGCTCCTTTTTGCGCTCACCACACCACATGGCTCCGTTCTAGCCACGCCCGCATGCTAGCATAGATCGAACATTGTTTCCACTTTCTGCGACTCATCGCGCTTGACGCCCACGTTAGCTGGCGAACGTGCGATACTATCTTTACGCCCACTACACTGACCGGGGCGCGTCGTGCTCTCGGCAGGCTCAGCAAACGACCAGAGGACCCGCGATGGAACCGCAGAACATACAGATCAGCGATGTCACGAGCGAGGAATATCCGCACGCCGAGTGGCGCCTGCTGCTAGACGAGGGGCCGCGCACGGGCGCGTGGAATATGGCGCTGGATGAGGCGATTATGGACGCCGTGGCTGAAAGAGCCGCGCCGCCGACATTGCGTCTCTATCAATGGGCGCCGCCATGTCTCTCGCTGGGACGCCGCCAGCCGTTGCAGGGCGTGGACCTCGCCCGACTCGTCGACGATGGCTGCGAGGCGGTGCGCCGCGCAACCGGTGGCTGGTCAATCTTGCATACAGATGAGTTGACCTATAGCGTCACACTGGCGCCCGACGATCCTCGCGCCAACGGCCCCATTCTAGACGCATATCGCAAGCTGAGCGCGGGACTGGTGGCTGGCCTCGAGCTGCTCGGCGTGCATGCGGTGATGAAGCCTGCGACGGCCAGCGGCACGCATAATATTACCGCCGCCTGCTTCGAAGTGCCATCCGCCTATGAGATCACGGCGAACGACCGTAAGCTGATTGGCAGCGCCCAGGCCCGACCCAATGGGCGCGTGCTCCAGCATGGCTCGCTGCCGCTCACGGGCGACATCGGGCGGGTGACTCGCTATCTCACCTTCAGCGACGAGGCGGAGCGCGAGGCATTGGCGAGCCATCTGCGCGAGCGCGCGGCGACACTGGCCGAGGTCGCTGGCCGCAATGTCTCGTTCGCGGAGGCTGCGGATGCGATGCGGCGCGGCTTCGCCCAGGCGCTCAATGTTACTCTGACGCCGGGAGCGCCGACGCCACGCGAGATGGAACGCGCCGAGGCGCTAGAGGCGGAAAAACGAGCGGAGATGCGGCAATGACCGGAGCGACAGACGAGACGATACAGACGCACGACAGCGAGGCCCAGCGGCGCGAACTGCTTGCTCAGGCGGAGGCGTTCGCCCGCGAGGCGCTGGCGCACGACAGCAGCGGCCATGACTGGAGCCATGTCGAGCGCGTGCGCCGGGTCGCGCAGACCATCGCCCGCGAGGAGCGTGCCGATGCGTTCATCTGTGAGCTAGCCGCCTTGCTGCATGACGTCGCCGACTACAAAATCGCGGGTGATGAAGAGACCGGGCTGGCGCGCGTGCGTGGCTGGCTGGAGGCCCATCACGCCGAGCCGCAGACGACCGAACGCGTCATGGATATCATCTCGACGATGTCCTTTGCTGGCGGCGCGCGTCCACCGATGACGACGCTGGAAGGCCAGGTCGTACAGGACGCCGATCGGCTCGACGCCATTGGCGCTGTGGGTGTCGCACGCGCTTTCGCCTATGGCGGCTCGAAAGGTCGACCAATGTATGACCCGACGCAGGGCGCCCGCGAGCAGATGAGCGTCGAGGAGTATCGCTCACAACCCGCGCCAACCATCAATCATTTCTATGAGAAGTTGCTGCTGCTCAAAGATCGCATGAACACGTCCTATGCTCGCGCGATGGCGGAACAACGCCATCAGTTCATGCTGGCGTTTCTTGACCAGTTCTATGCTGAGTGGGACGGTCACAAGTAGTCCGTGGCGTTGGCCGCGAGACACATGGCTCACTGCCGAGGGAGGCCCCGTATGGCGAACTTTCGACACACTCCAACGACCATCGTCGCGCTGAGCGCCGAACCGCTGGATGTCCCTCTGCTGGAGCCGTTCACCATAGCGACCGGACGCAGCACCTCCGCGCGCAATGCGCTCGTTCGCGTGCGCCTCTCGAATGGCGTCGAAGGCATTGGCGAGGCGGCTCCTTTCCCGCCGAGTGGCGGCGAGACACAGGAGACAGCGCTCGCCGCCATTGCGGGGATGCTGCCGCTGCTCGAAGGGCATGACGTCACTCAGTGGCGCACGCTGGCGCGCCGTATGACGGCGAGTTTCGAGCATCAGGCGTCGGCGCGTGCGGGGGTTGAGGTGGCCATGCTCGACGCGCTGGCCCGCTCGTGGGGGATTCCGCTCTATCGCGCGCTTGGCGACGCCATCAGCTCTGTCGAAACCGACATTACTATTCCGATCGAGACGCCAGAGCACATGCGCGATCTGGCGCGGCGCTACGCAGAGCAGGGGGTCTCCACCCTCAAGATCAAAGTAGGCGCCGATGTGGACGACGACCTCGACCGCGTGCTGGCCGTCGTCGAAGGCGCACCTGACTGCGATATCATGCTTGACGGCAACCAGGGCTACACCCCATCGGAGGCGCTCGACTTGCTGCGGTCGTTGGCCCAGGAGGATGTTGCGCCGATTCTCTTCGAGCAGCCGACCCACCGGCACGACCTCGATGGGCTGAAGTTCGTCACCGAGCGCGCGGGCATCCCCGTCGCGGCTGATGAGTCCGTCCACACAGCGGCAGACGCGCTACGCGTCGCGAAGATGGGCGCCGCGAATGTCATCAACATCAAATTGATGAAATCGGGATTCGCGGAGGCGCTCGACATCGCGGCGGTCTGTCGCGCCGCCCACATCGATCTGATGATAGGCGCGATGATGGAGTCGCGGCTGGGCATCATGGCATCGGCAAGCTTGGTCGCGGGTATTGGCGGCTTCCGCTATGTGGACCTCGATACGCCGATGCTGCTGGCGTCTGATCCGTTCATCGGCGGCTACACGCAGGAAGGCATGGTCTACCATCTCGACACGAATGCCCAGGGCATGGGCGTGGCGCTAGCTGAGATTGGCGACGAGGATGGCGACGGCGACGAAGACGAGATGTAGGTGTAGGCCCGCAATGAGCCTACCTCTACCATGCGGCTACCGCGTGGCCGGCTGCTGGGCGATCAACGCCTTGTAGATGCGGTCGAGTTCCTGGTAGCTGTAGAGGTGGCCGCGTGGCCTGAGGTCGAGGGTGTTAGGGTCTTTGAACGGCTGATAGAGCGGAATCGCTGGCTCGCCCACTATCTCCACACGCATACGCGCTTCCGCCGCGACGATGATCGCCTCGGTCGGCACGTCGCGCAGGCCAGCGAGAATCAGCGTCCCGCGCACCCGTTCGAGGCTGAACCGCGCCTGTTGTGTCGGATTCTTGCGCGCGGGTTCCCAGGCGGAGCGATCGCGTGGCAAGAACAGCCAGTCCTCACCTTCGCAGCGGTAGACGCCGCGCCAGGCTTTGACCTCGAAGACCGTTACTCCGTGCGGCCCCAAAAGCACGCCATCGATGTCTCCGCCAGTGCGCCACGGCGCGGGCGGGGTGTAGTTGCGCAGCAGCAGATAGCGATGGTCGAGGCGCTGCGAGAGAAACCAGATCAGCGCTTCTTCACCCTGGAGCCCGCGGCGATAGATTTCGGCTTCTCGTTCGGCGGCTTCGCTTTTCTCTACGCGTTGCGCTCGGGCGCGCCGAGGTCCACCTGACAGCCGCCACCACAGATTGCGCCAGAATCCCTTTGGGCCGTTGGGCGCTTCACTCAGCGCCTGTCGCGCCGCCCACTCATTCGCGGCGACGCGCTGAGCGAGATAATCCGAACAGTCTACAACCCACATCCGCGATGCCCCGCCGCTGTGTTCGCTAGGCGCCTTGCCGAGGGGGCGGGCGCGTCTACATCCTTTGTGTTCTTCAGTATACCGGAGCGGGCTGCCAATGAGCAGGAGACTGTGACCTCCGGCCATTGCGAGTAGCCAGAATAGGGCAAGCCCACACTCTCCCCGATTGGGACAGCGTGGGCTTGCGGAAAGGGGATCAGCGCCTCGAACTAGGGCTGCACGTTCGTGATATAGGTACCCCAGTTCGCGTAGTAGCTGCGCGTGCCACCGCAGGTGTGGTCGGAGTTGAACTGCGCATCAGTGCAACTCTGGCCAATGTACTCAGTGGACATCCAAATGGAGCCATCCGGGCCAGCTACCGCCGCGGTGTAGTCGCCCCAGCGTGAGGCGCCACCGCCACCGAAGGCGCGATAGCCAGTGAAGCCATCCTGCGGGCCCTTGCCAGCGCCGGAGAGGTGGATGTTGCCGTCGCCACCGGTCAGGTCGTAGTAGCCTGCGCTCGGGTAGTAGTCAGGACCGAGCACTGTGAAGACCATCACCGCGCCGCCATTGGCATTGACGCCGATGGATGGGTACAACACATTGTTCTGGTTTACTGACACATAGCCCTGATTCGCCATCGTCGCGGAGAACGCGCCACTAGTCGACGGAGCGACCTCGAAGTAGGCGGCGCCGACGCGAGTTGGGCCATTGGGCGTCTGCACGACGCTGTTCACACCCGACCACAGCTTGCCATTAGCGAAGACAACCTGATTCATGCGGTCGTCGTTGCTCTGTACAAGTTCCATCGGATTATTGACGGAATCGCCCAGTGGAGTCAGGCCATTTCGCTGTTGTGCGCTTGGCCCAGTACCGTACACCTCGCTACCGATGACCGTATGAGACAGGCTTACTGCCGGAGTCTTGCTAGCGAGTGAGGCGGTATTTGAGAGCGACCAGGCTGCAACACGGTTATCCAGTGAAGCGCTGAAGTCGAGCGCGCTCAGGAAATACTCTGTGCCATTGTTGGCCGTCTCATATTTCCCGGCGGGAGAGGTCGCCGGCTGCACGGAATACCAGCGTTGTCCAGCGTCCGGCGTGGCGACCGTGCCACCAATGTCGATGTGGACACCCTGCGAGTTGGAGCCTTTTTCCAGCGCCGTCTTGGAGAATGCGTACAGTTGGGCGCCATTGAAGCCATTAGTCGCGAGCGGGAATTCGTTGGTCGAGACGTAGAAGCCGTACTGGTCAGCGCCGATCAGCGGCTGGTCACCCAGACATGGGCAACCGGCGTGATTCTGAGTACCGTTAGAGCCATCATCTGTCGTGTCGATAACGAAGTCATTCCACTTCCCGGTTGGGTCGCTCGTCTGACTCACCGCGACGTAGACGTGCGTGTGGGAGCCGAACGCTCCGGTCGTCGGGTTGACATCGATCTGGAGGATCGTCAGGAAGAAGTGACCCGTATCGCTATCGTAATAGCACTTCGGATCACTGGTAAAGTCGCCGTAAACCGGGTTTGCGCCGCGGATGATCTCCGGCTTCAGTCCGAAGAACTGGTTGAGCGGAGTCGCTGGCGAGAGGACAGACCCGCTCGGGCTGTAGACAGCCACAGCAGTGTTGATGCTCTCGACGACATAGCCGTTTCCAACGCATAGCGCCTGGTCGGGTGGCTCCAGGCTGAACTGTGTACCAGCATACGAGCCCGTTCCCGCGTAGCGCTGCTGGAAGTGATTCAGGCCAGCGAAGCCAGTCGCGGAGTCTGTGACGACATTCTGCCCCGCCGGGTTTGGAACCCCACTCGCGGCGACGTGCACGATTGTGGACGAGCGAGGAAGTTGCTCGTCAATCGAGGTCCCGAACTCCTGCGAGGTTGAGGCAGCGCCCGTCGCCGAGCCTGCCTGCGCATTCAGTGAGCCCTGGCCTACGAACGAGGCTTGCGAGGATGTGCTCGCCGAAGCGGAGGCAGCGGCGCCACCGCTGTGCGCAGCGAAAAGGCCGACGAGTAGCGCGAGTACGCCGAGGCCTGACGCGCCAATGAGCGCGACACGTTTCTTGCTCCTCATGGAGATGAAAACACCTTCCAGCATTGTGCAGCTAACAACGACAGTCCATGGCTTTCCCCCTTCAACATTTCAGGGGGTGTGATGAACGCGGCACATATGAGAGGCTATTGTGGCCTTCACCTTGAAGATCCACAATCCATCTCGCTTCTGGCGCTCGTGCAGCGTCAGCGTTCATAAAGCGAGAATGCTAGAGGCATCAGCAGGCGCCGAGGCGCAATTCAGGAAGACCGTCCTGCTCGCTGGCAAGAGGCTGTGGACGCCAATCCCAGCGCTACACCCGACGACACTTGGCAACCTGCCATAATGTGTATTCAACGCTTAGTTGCGCGCTTCGTAACTCATCAATACGGGTATGTAACACAACGTGAGTCTTGGATAAGCGAAATGCCTTCAGTCAGGATATGATGCGGTTTACCAAACAACCCATCAGTCCTGATCTGGAGGCATCGCAGATGAGTATACTCGACCTGTACTGCTCCGTGGATACGTTCTGGCAAGCG
>DASVZC010000062.1:0-5103 GCA_036391835.1 Ktedonobacterales bacterium
CGAGTCCCCCCTTTGGCACCAGGCGCTCGCAGCAATGCGGGCGCCTTCTGGAAGGGTCGCATAGTAGGTCTAGTGCGGCGGTTTGCTAAACCGCTGAGCGGGGTTTCCCGCTCCGTGGGTTCGAATCCCACCCCTTCCGCCCAAAACCCGCCGGAATCGGCGGGTTTCTTCGTGTGTGTGGACGTGTCTAGTTGTATGTGGAGCTTATACTTCGACGGCTTCTGGCGCGGCTTCGAGCACACGGAAGGTATGCTTGAGTTTGGCCGTCTTGCTGATCGTCGCGCCTGCTCCGCAGTACTTCGTTTCCGAAAGCTCGATAGCGCGCGCGACCGCCGCCGAATCAACACCATGCCCCGTGATGATGTGCTCGACTGTGACATCGACGTATACCATCGGATGATCTTCCGCCCGCTCGCCGCGTACCTGGATTTCATAGCTCGTCACCTGCTGGCGCTTCTTCCGCAGGATCGAGATCACATCCATCGCCGTGCAGCCCGCCAGACCTACCAGGAGCATCTCCATTGGCCGGAAGCCGCGATCATGACCTCCACCGTGCTCAGCGGCGTCAAGCATGACGTGATGGCCAGAGCTTGCCTCGACATCGAACTCCATATCTTTCACTAGCTGCGCTCTCGCGGTCATGATCTCGCCCATAGAGCAGTAACCTTCACTTTCGTCTCTTGGCGTTCGCGGATGTTCCTCTGGTGGGTGTTCCCTTGTTCGCCTGACATGGACTCATCGTCGCGCCTCTCCGTGGGCGCTCTAAGTCAGACTGTGGCGCCGTTACGTCGCAATGGCGTCAGTATTTGCGTGAATCGTCTCACAAGCGCCTCACACAGCTATGCAAGCGCATTATCGCATGCTCGATGAGCAGCGACCCTTGGCTTCCTGCACCGGCGCTAAGGATTGGCGCTCAGGAGGTGGCTCTCACACTTCGTCGTCGACTGCGTGAAGTTCGGCGGCAGGGCCATGCGGCTGGTGGTGCGTGCGGATGAGGGTGACGACGCGCGGAGAGAGCCCTGCTTGGGCCGCGAGGTCGGCGCCGATATCGGCGTGACGCCAGGCATTGTAGAATGGGCGGCGAAACCACGGGCGCGGTGAGCGCGCAAGCCAGCCTAGGAGACCGGGAGCGAAGGCGCGTAGCAGCACGACGACTGGCCGCACCACGAACGGCACCCGTCCGGAGCCTTTGCCGCTATCATGCAGCAGCGCCGCTGCCAGCATCTCAGTGTTATCGCATCCACGCTCGCGGAGCGCGCGGTAGACGGTCAGGCTGTGGCGCTGGTCGTTGATGGTCATCGTGGCGAAGAGCGCCCGGCCAGGCGGCGGAAGGGTCGCATCAAGGATGGCATGATCGTCCGCATCGAGTGGACGCGCGGCAAGGGAACGCCAGACTTGATAAACACGGTAACGCACGGCGGCGAGTGGCGAACTAGCTATGCGGGTGTTGGCGGGCATGGCGAACTACAGATGGTAGACGAACTGGGTATAACTCGGCCCAGCGATGGCGCCTGTCAGCAGTTGCGCAAGTATCGAGAGCCATAGGCCCGGATTGAGCACGCCGAGATTAATCGCGCCCAGCACCAGCGGGATGAGGAAGAAGATGATCAGCAACATCAGTTCCATGTAGGGCTTGAAGTCACGATAGCGCACGGCGGGGCCGTTTGGCAGGAGCGCAAAAAGCATGTCGTATCCATCAAGCGGATGCAGTGGAATGAGGTTGATGATGGCTATCAGGATGTTCGTGGCGGCGAGGATATACAGGAACTGCTCCAGCCGAAGCTGCCAGACAGGCTGCGCATGGCTCAGGCACTGTTGCAAGATAGCGCCCTCGCCAACGCAGCGACCTGTGAACCAGGTCAGCGGCTGGTAGCCCGGCATGAAGCGCAAAATAATCGCGAAGAGAAGTCCCATCAGCAAGCTGAACACTGGCCCAGCGAATGCCACCAAGAACACGCCCGCATCCGGGCCTACGCGCATACGTCGCGTGTCTACGTCAACTGGTTTGCCCCATCCCAGACCAACCGGAACTCCCCCCAGCGGTATGCCGAACGAGAGCGCGATGGCGACGATGGAGCCAACAGCAGCCAGGTGGCGGCGCGGGTTCATGCTGAGACGGCCCGAGTCCCACGCTGAGCCATCGCCCAGCAGGGCCGCAGTTGCGGCATGCGCCGATTCGTGTAGACTGATTGCGATGACGAATGCGAGAAACGTCTCGACGATGACGAGCGTGTTCATGGGTTAGGCCTTTGCCGTCTTCGCCTTCTTCGGCTTCTTCTTTTCTTTCGGCGTCGGATTCTTGCCACCCATAAGGCGCCTCCTCGTCTGCTGTGCGGCGCAAGCTGAGGAAGCGGCCCCGCGGGCCGTTTTGTGTGCGCTGCGCCGACGAGGCCAGAACGGGCCCCGCAGGCGCAATTATACGAGACGCCGCCTGTCGCCGTCCAGACGCAATTCCAACCCCTCGGTTGCGGTCATGACCTCGGGGAATCCATCGCGTGCGCGTTGACGCAGGGCTAACACTGCTTCGTCGCAATAGTGCGGGTCGTGATGGAACAGCACCAGCCGGCCAACGTTGGCGTCGCGAGCGATGCGTGCAGCCATGATAGGAGTACTGTGGCCAAAACCGCGCTTGGGATCAGCGCCGTCGTAATCTTCCTCGCTGTATTGCGCGTCGTGGATGAGCGCATCGGCGTTGCGCGCGAATTCGATGAGCCGCTGATCGGCGTAAGGGCCTCCCGAGCCAATCTCCACATCCGTCGCGAAGATGAGCCGCGCGCCACCAGCGGAGATGCGATAGAGCATCGTGCCATCGGAGGGATGCTGGCGGCTGAAGAGCGTGTCCACCTGGAGATCCTCGCCCGATTCGAATGTCGAGCCGCCGCGAATGATGCGCGGCTCGCCCGTCGGCGGCAGCAACAATCGGTCGCCGTCGTGCAGCGTCTGGAGTGTGCGCTGTGAGGGGAGAAAACGGAAGTCCACCGGGAAATAGGGAGCCCGCATGTAGCCCGCGATGATCTCTTCGAAGGGCATATCCGCGAGGTCCGGCCCAAAGAAGCGGATGTGGAATCGCGCATCGTAGAGTGGCGCGAAGAATGGAAGTCCGCAGAGGTGGTCATGATGCGCATGGGTGAAGATCAGTGTGACCTCGCGCCGCTGATTTGGGTTCGCGTTGGCGCGACGCATCAACTCTTCACCGAGATTGATGATGCCTGATCCCGCATCGACGATAAGCGATGAGGATCCATAGGTGATTTCCAGGCAGGTGGTTTCGCCGCCAACGACTCCGTTCCCCACGCGCGGCGTTGGATAACTGCCACGCACCCCCCAAAAACGCGCGACCAACGCATCATTCGTGGTCCACACGGAGGAAGAATCCTCCGCCAACGGACGTGTCACGTATGAGCGTGGCGCGCCTACCGCCTCACTCGGCGCCGCATTGGCACGCCCGTCAGGGCGAAACCTCCAAGCCATTATGCGCTCCTGGGTCGCGGCGACGCACGACCACGAACCGCGTGGCAGGCGTCCTCAGACCCGTTGTATTGCTCCCCTGCTCTCCAGTTGAGCCCCTAACCTTGATTTCAGGAAGTGTAGCACGAAGACATAAGATAGGGCTGTGAACCTGCTCTCAAGTACCTAACAAGCCCATGCGAAACAAGGCCATGCGCGCGTCTCGGACGTTCGCATGGCCTTGAATGGAATCAGGGAAGGTACCGGTGGTTAGGCGGTGGCTTCTATCGGAAGCGGCTCATCAGCCGATGCCTCAGCGGCGGCCAGCTTGGCGCGATCCTCCCGTTTGTAGCGCGCATCCACACCGCGCAGGCCGACGACAATGACGACGGCTGAGAGCGCCATCAGTGCGCCACCAGCTAGCCAGATGGTATCGACTGGGCCAAAGGACATGCCCTGCCAGGTGGCGGAGAATCCCCGCAGCGTTACGCCCGCGAGATAGCCGATGACGCCGGTCGCCACCAGAATCGCCAGGTTCATGATAGGCTGGAAGATCGACATCATGCGGCCCATCATGTCAGGCGGCGTCTCGCGCATCATCATCGGCGAGGCGGCGACATTCAGTCCCGCATTGAGTGCGCCGCACACCAGGAATATGCCAAGGGCGAGGTCATAGTTGGTGATGCGTGAAAGCGCCATGACCAGCAGACCGAAGGCGAACATGGATACCCAGAGCGTGCGTGTCAGCCCGATGCGCTGGGCGAACGCGCCGATGGCGATAGCTCCGAGAATCGAGCCGAGCCCGAATACACCGCCAATGAATCCATACATCGCTGTCGTCGCATGCAGATTCTGCGTGGCGAAGAATACATCCAACGTATTCAGCGCGCTTGCGCCTGTGACACCGATGATGATCGAGATGAGCAGTGTCACCAGCACGCGATTGCTGAAGTAGAAGCGGAATCCTGCCGATAGTTCGCGGAAGAAGCCAGCGCGCGGCTGGGTCTGCGTGTTCGGCGCAGGGGCGCTTGCCATTTGAGTGCGAATGAGCAAGATCATGAGATAGGAGAAGGCAAAACTGCCGGCGTCGATCACTATCGCCCACACTGGGCCAAACGCGGCATAGAGCGGCGCGCCAATCGCTGGCCCGGCGACGAGCGCGAGGCTAAGGATAGCCTGAGTCGCGCCCATCGCTTGCGCCTGCTGCTCAGCGGGCACGATCTCCTGAAACAGCGCCATTGTGCTGGGGCGGAAGAATTGCTCACCGATATTGACCAGCACGAGGACGGCATAGATTGCGCCGAGTGTCCAGAAGAGCGGCAGCGCGCCGCCGGGCAGGAACGGCAACGGGAAAGCGCCCGAGACGAGCGCCAGCGCCGCGACGATGACCACCCGCAATCCGTCCATCCAGAGCATCATGCGACGTTTGTTGGCGCGGTCAACGAAGACGCCCGCGAACAGGCCTACCAGCAGGGTCGGCGCGGCGGCTCCGAGCATCACACCACTCACAGCGATAGGCGACCACGACTGATGCGCCGCCAGCTTGAGAGCGATCCAGATGACGAGCGTGGTAGTGAACATCATGTCGCCAGTGAACGACACCGCCTGTCCGATCATGAGAAGAACGAAATTGCGGTTCGCGACTAGTTTGGTCGG
>DASVZC010000063.1:0-4001 GCA_036391835.1 Ktedonobacterales bacterium
ATAGTGAGATGACGCGCGGGCTGGACATCCTGGAGCAGGCGCTCACAGCGGTCACCGCGATGACGCCCGCCGAACGTGAGGCAGCGCACTAGAGAGCAAGCGTCGGCTGGCGTCAGTCGCAGTGCTCCCAGCGTAGGGAGGTCATGAGCTATGGATACGCGGGCGAAATACGATCGCTATGTGATGACGAGTTTTACCGCTGGTCTGGAGCCTGTGGTGATCGCCAGCGCCGAGGGGGCCCGCGTCGTAGATGAGGCGGGCCGCTCGTACATCGACTGTTATGCGGGCATTTCCGTGGTGAACGCGGGCCACGGCGCTTCTGATGTGCGCCGCGCCGCGAAAGAACAGATCGATCGCCTCATCCACTGCAGTTCATACACCTACTACACGCAGCCAGTGGCTGACCTGGCCGAGCGGCTGGCGGACGTGACGCCGGGACGCCTGCAAAAGACGTTCTTCGCCAATAGCGGCGCGGAGGGCATCGAAGCGGCGATGCGTCTGGCGAAGGTCTACACCGGCAAACATGAGTTCATCGCGTTGGAGCGCAGTTTTCATGGACGCACGCTCGGCACGCTGAGCGTCACGGGCAACAGTTCGCGCAAGACGCGCGGGGGAGCTTACGCCAGCGGTATCGCCTTCGCGCCGACACCCTATCCCTATCGCTCGCTCTTCGGCTCCGACCCCGAGAGGGTCGCTGAGCGCGCGGCGCAGGCAGTGGAGGAGGTCATCCGCTTCCACACGAGCGGCGATGTGGCGGCGATGATTGTCGAGCCAGTCATGGGCGAGGGTGGCATCATCGTGCCTCCTGCCTCCTACCTGCCACGTGTGAAGGCTGTGCTCGACCAGCATAACATCCTGCTGATCGCGGACGAGGTGCAATGCGGTTTCGGACGCACCGGTAAGCTCTTCGCTATCGAACATTTCGGTGTCGAGCCCGATATCATGGTGATGGCTAAAGGGATCGCCGATGGATTCCCACTTTCCGCGACGATTGCCCGCGCTGAAATCGCTGATTCCTTCAGGCCGGGTGAGCATCTGAGTACGTTCGGCGGCAATCCGGTGTCGTGCGCGGCTGGACTGGCGAACCTCGATATGATGCTGCGCGACGATCTACCCGGCGAGGCGGCGCGCAAGGGCGAGCATGCGCTGGCCCGGCTGCATACGCTGGCCGAGCGGCTCCCCGCGATTGGCGAGGCGCGCGGGTTGGGCCTGATGATGGGCGTCGAACTGGTCAGTGATCGTGAGCGACGCACGCCTGACGCTTCCCTGGCTTGCGATGTGCGGCGCTATTGCCGTGAGCATGGTGTGCTGGTGGGCGTCGGCGGCAGCGAAGGTAACGTCGTACGTATTCAGCCGCCGTTGGTCATTTCAATCGCCGATCTGGATGAGGCGCTGGACGTCATCGGCGCTGGCATCGAGAGCCTGAGCGCTGCCCACGCGAACTAACGCTCATCAATATGATTCCCCCCGCGCCGCTTAGCTACACCGATGTATGCATCTGGTGGAGTGGCGCTGTGCTCCGGCGTTTCCTGCTATATTCTTTCTACAGCACGGATGGCTCACCTGACGGCCCATTCCGCTGTGGTTGGTCTGGCCCAGGATATGCGGCCTAAACGTCGTGCGCCTGGTAGATAGGCGTCAGCATCGGTTTGTTCCATCAGATCACGCTCACCATGCGTCCATCACAAGGAGAAGAATCCGCTATGGCTACCGCGAGCGAGACACATGTACTGCAGAATCTGGTGAATGGCGTCTGGGCCGATTCGACGAGCGGTGAGACACAGCCGATACCGAATCCCGCGACGGGCGCGACGCTTGCGCACGTGCCACTTTCCGGCGCCGCTGAGGTGCGCGATGCGGTGGCGCATGCGCAGGCTGCGTGGCCCGCCTGGCGCGATACGCCGGTGACCGATCGTGTGCAGGTTCTTTTCCGCATGAAAGCGCTGCTGGACAAACATATCGATGATCTGGCCGCCTCGGTGACGGCGGAAAATGGCAAGACGCTGGGCGAGGCGCGCGGCGAGGTGCGGCGCGGCATCGAGGTGGTGGAGTTTGCCTGTGGCATGCCCACGCTCATGCAGGGAACAAGCCTTGGCAATGTCAGCAAGGGCATCGATACGGTGATGATGCGCTTCCCGCTTGGCGTGGTTGCGGGCATCACGCCGTTCAACTTCCCCGCGATGATTCCGCTGTGGATGGCTCCGATCGCGCTGGCGGCGGGCAACTGTTTCGTTCACAAGCCTTCCGAGCGCACGCCGATGACGGGCAATATGCTGGCGGAACTATGGATGGAAGCCGGTTTGCCGAAAGGTGTGATGAGCGTGACGCATGGCGCGAAGGGCGTGGTGGACGCGCTACTGAGCGACCCAGGCGTGGCGGCGGTGTCGTTCGTCGGCTCGCAGCCCGTGGCGTCCTATGTCTACGCGACGGCTGCGGCGCACGGAAAGCGGGTGCAGGCGCTAGCAGGCGCCAAGAACTTTGTGATTGTGACGCCGGACGCGAATATGAGCCAGGCGGCGGATATCGTGCTCTCCTCAGCATTTGGCAATGCCGGGGAGCGCTGCCTCGCCAGCAGCGTGGTCGTGACGGTCGGCGATGCGGGCGAGCATCTGACGCCGTTGCTTGTCGAGCGAGCGCGAGCGATGCGCGTAGGCTCCGGAACTGATTCGGCGACGGAGATGGGGCCAGTGATTCGCTCAGACCATCGCGCGCGAGTGGAAGGCGCGATCGAACGCGGTGTGAGTGAGGGCGCCTGCCTCGCGCTGGATGGACGTGGCGGCGATGTAAACGGCGAGGGCTACTTCTTGCGGCCATCCATCTTCACGGAGGTCGCGCCGGAGATGAGCTTGGCCCGGGAAGAAATCTTTGGCCCAGTGCTGAGCATGATGGCCGTTCCCACGCTAGATGACGCGATCACGGCGGCGAATCGGTCGCGCTTCGGCAACGCTGCTGTCATCTGCACTTCCAGTGGCGCGGCTGCTCGTGAGTTCCAGATGCGCATCGAGGCGGGCATGGTCGGTGTGAACGTTGGCGTGCCAGCGCCTGTCGCATGGTTCCCTTTCGCGGGCTGGAAGCAGTCGTTCTACGGCGACTTGCACGCGACCGGACTCGACGCGGTCCACTTCTACACCGAAAGCAAGGTCATCACCTCCCGCTGGTAGTCATCTGTCGCAGTGTCCCCTCGGTCTTCGTTAGATTTCCACGAGCACGTGGAGGATTGTCATGGCCGACGAGTTCGAGTCGCGTGCGTTGACAGGACGCCCAAATCAATGGACGGGCGAGGGGCCAGTGTGGTGTCCAGTGGCAACGATGAGCGCGCTGCGTTCGGTAGACTCTGCGACAGATGAACTACGACGAGGAACCAAGCACTTCGCCCCAGGCGCAAAGTTATACTTGCGTCACATCATGGGGTGGCGCAATTCACGCGACGATGAGCCAGATATTGAGGTCGTGGGGCGACATCGCGGCACACATCGCTACGTACGAATGAGTATGCGCGCGGCCTGGGCGGAGAATTGGCGCATTGACCTGGTATATAGTCCAACGGTGATTCGCCTCCTCTGGCCAAAGTGGGATGAGACGACTGGATCTAAGGCGGTAGCTGAGGAGTATGTGAACATCTTGGCGTCAGTGAGCAAGGCTACTCCCGAATAGGTGGTGGTTCGCCTTTTCTTGTCGGCTTTATGGATGTGGCTGCCCATATGCTAGCTTATGGCATCGAGTCATCATTGCCCAACTCCACATCCTCGCTGGTAGGCTCGCAACGTCGCCTGCATCACCGAGGAGTTGTGTCAGACCACTTTCGCCACATCAACCGTCTCCGAACTCAGTGAGGCGTGCCCACCACAGAGTCAGGGCGCACAGACGCTCTCATACGATCGATGACCGCTTGATTGCAAGGGAGCAGAGATGACGAAAACGCTTCGGGTGACGCTCGAAACCGGACCGAAAGGCAAAAAGGTGGTGGCCGTGGCGCCGGACTGGCCCGGTCTCGAGCGCGG
>DASVZC010000064.1:0-19643 GCA_036391835.1 Ktedonobacterales bacterium
CGAACGTAGTAGGTCACCGGAACCGCGCGCCAGTGGTCCTCGATCGCGACGAACTCGCCCGCGACGAGCGTGATGAGATAGGCCGGGAAGGCGATGTCCTGCCGCCAGAGATAGGTCTTTGTGCCGTCGGCGTTGTCGCGCGTCTCGGTCAGTTTACCATTCGACAGCGCGAAGAACGCGCCTGGAACCGTGGCGGCAAGGCTCGTGGTGGCGCGATCATTGGGGAAGTCGTGGCAGGGGAACCAGTAGTGATGATATTCTGTCTCACCCTGCGTCCATGCCTGGACTGGTAGCTCTGGATTCCCCGGCTCCGGCGCGACAAAGACCAGCCCCGTGCGTGGCTGCGCCCAGTAGCGCACGCTCACGCCGAACTCCTCGCTGTAGGGATACACGCGGTCGAGTTGAATGTGGAGCTTCTCCCCCTCAGTCCACCAGTCGAGGGCGGTTTCGCTCTGCGCGAGGGTGACCTGCTCGACGTGGAGTTCGGCGGCGTCGAGCGTCACGGAGCTGACCTTGTCGAAGAGCACGGCGAAGCTATGTGTCACGGAACCGCGCACCTGCTTGCTGTCGAAGTCGAGCGTGACGGCGATGTCAACGTGTCTCACGTCCACCGGTCGGTCGGGGGCGTAGCGTGGCTTGTCGCCGGGCAGCGCGAATGTCGTGGATTCCGCTGACTGGCTGGAAAGGCCCGCATCGCGCAACAGTCGGGTGAGGGCGCCATTGCCGCAGTGACGCATAGAGGCTCCTTTGATCGAACGAAGACGCCGGCTCCGCTCTGTATGACGGCGATCACCCGGCGCGAGTATGGTGGCAATCAACCAGGACACGATATCGCGCCGCGCCGCGTGTGGTCAATATGTCGCCAGCGCATGCGAAAAGGGCGCAATTGGCAAGCAGTACGAATGTTAGCTGGATACAGGAAATGGGGCGCGTATGTTACAATGGCCGCCAAGATGCCCTGCCGCACCACGCGCAGAGAGGCGCGCGGCGCGTTTCGCCTCTGTTCGCGCGTGCGGGGCCTGCGTGTAATCAGCGAGGAGCAACATGAGCCGCTACAGTGCAATCACTGGTTGGGGGAAGTACGTCCCTGAGAAGACGCTGACCAACGCCGACCTTGAGAAAATCGTTGATACGTCGGACGAGTGGATCACGTCACGCACAGGGATCAAGAAACGCCACATTGCGGCGCCCAGCGAGTCTGCCTCGTCATTCTCTGTCAACGCTGCGCGTGAGGCGCTCGAACGAGCAGGCATCGAGGGAAAAGACCTCGATCTCATCATTGTCGCCACGGTCTCATATGACTATCGCTTTCCCTCGACCGCGAATCTGGTGCAACACGCGCTCGGCGCGCAGTGCGGCGCGTTCGACATGCAGGCGGCCTGCACAGGATTCATCTACGCCATGACCGTCGCGCATCAGTTCATCACGACAGGCGCCGCGAAGCATGTGCTGGTCGTCGGTGTCGAACTGCTTTCGAGGGTCGTGAACTATGAGGATCGCGCGACCTGCATCCTCTTCGGTGATGGCGCGGGAGCGGTGGTGCTGAGCGCCAGCGACGAGCCGGGCGGCTTGCTCGGGTTCACGCTCGGCAGCGACGGCGCGAAGCCTGAACTGCTCTACATCCCTGCCGGTGGCTCCAAAGAGCCGCTAACGGAGCAGGGTCTGCGTGAAGGGCGCCAGTGGGTGCAGATGCAAGGCTCTGAGGTCTTCAAGTTCGCGACGCGCATCATGGGCACTGCGATGGAAGAGGCTCTGGCCCACGCAGGGATGTCCGTTGACGACATGGATCTGTTCATCCCGCACCAGGCGAACCTGCGTATCATCGAGAGCGCCACGAAGCGCCTCGGCCTGCCGATGGAGAAAGTCTTCGTCAACATTCAGGAGTACGGCAATACCTCCGCCGCCGCCGTACCGATCGCGCTATGTGAGGCGATCGAACAGGGGCGCATCCAGCAGGGGCAACACGTCGGCATGGTCGCGTTCGGCGCCGGCCTGACGTGGGCTGCGGCTGTAGTCAAGTGGACGGCTCCAGTGGTGGCGAAACCCACGACCGCCGCGAAGTCTCCGGCCTCCGTCGGCGCGAACGACTAGCTGAACGATTTCAAGCGCCAGCGTAGCGACCCATCGGGATGCTACGCTGGCGCTTCTTCGTGCCTGTCGCACAGGCGTTCACGAGCACTCGATAGCTGGCTACGTTGACTTGCAAGCGAGCGGCGGGTACCCTTGCCCCCCAAGTGGACGCTGCCGCCACAGTCCCCACACGAGGCATAGACCTACGCGAACGGGCGGGCAAGACTGTTTGCCGCCCGAGCCAATTCACGTTGTAGTGAAAGGGTCACGCGCACATGGAGACCTCGCACGCTACCGCACACTCGCTGATGCCCACACGCCGCACACGCATCTGGATGGAGTTCGGCACACTCATCGCCCTGCTCGCGACGCTCGTCTTCGCCATCATCCCACAGGCGGCGCATGCGCAAAGCACGGTGGTAGGGCCTAAACAGTATGACCTCGCACTGGGTGACTCGCTGGCATTTGGCCAGCAACCCAACCTCGATTACAACGATGGCTACGTACAGCAGTGGTACCGAAGCGACCTCCAGGGACGTGGCGAATCGCTCACCGATTATGGCTGCTCGGGCGAGACAACCGGAACAATGATCTACGGTGGCTGCGTGGGCTATCCGATTGGCCTGATTCACAACTACTACGTTGGTTCGCAGTTGAATGCGGCGGTGAACTTCCTTCACGCCCACGCTGGTCAGGTGAGCCCAGTGACGCTGGACATCGGCGCCAACGACTTCTTCTTTGACATCAACACCACGTTCTGCACCGTCAGCAGCAACTGGACAAACGACCTGGCCAATGCCGACTCGAACCTGACGAACATCATCCTGCCACAACTGACCAGCGCCATGAAAGACCAGTCTGGGCGCATGACTGGCGACCTAATCATGATGAACTACTACGACCCATACCAAAACAAGTGCCCCAACACCGTTCCGTATGTCCAGCAGGCGAACCAGCACCTGGCAGCCGACGCGGCGAAGTTTGGCGTGCCGATCGTGGATGTGTTCACAGCCTTTGGTGGAGCGACCGTGCCGAACCCGAACACCTGCACGTACACGTGGTATTGCAGCGCCTACGCAGACATCCATAGCACTACGACCGGCTACGGAGTAATCGCCAATACCTTCAAGCAGGGCATCGGCTACTAACCCGCCAGCTGAAATGTCGACAACGCGCGATTCCCAGCGAAGGGCGCCGCGCGTTGTCTCCCGCTTTGCTCATGCTTTAGGGCTGGTCACGCGATGGCGCGCGTTTGGCGCGACGACCTCGATGTCGTCGGGATGTCGCTTGAGATAGCTCACGACGTAGGGACAGACAGGAATGACCTCCAGCCCACGCGCCCGCGCATCATCCAGCGCGAAGCGAACAATCTTGCCAGCGATGCCACGTCCTTCGAGGGCGGACGGAACCTCGGTGTGGATGAGAGCGATCTGCTTGGCGCCGTCGAACTCATACTCCAGCACGGCTACCTCATCGCCAATCCGCGTCTCATAGCGACTTGCCGCCGGATTGTCGCGAATGACGATCTGCTCGATATCGGATTCCATCTCGTGTATCTCTCCACGCTCTACACTACCTGATGATTGTCATCCTGCGATGGGCTCACAAACGCGACATAGTGGCCAGAGAAGGCCACAGCGACCTGCTCGGCGGCGTCACGAATTTCCACCGTCAGCGCAAGCCGCGCCTTGCCTCGTCGGCGCAGGCCGTCGACGAACCGCTCGACATACTGCGCGCTGGGCGTATGACAGGTCGCCACGAAGTCGCCATTGACGGGCAACGCATAGCGTATCTCACTCTGCTGGATGACGATGACAGCGTGCATCTCGCGTTCTGCCAGCAGCAGCCAGGTGAGACCCCAGCCCGCCAGCGTCATCACCGCATTCAGGCTGCCAGCGAATGCTGTCGCTTTGTGGTTGATGTTGGGCGCGAGCGGAGCCCGCAAGGCCAGGCGAGCGCCATCATAGCTGTCGACGCTGAGCCCAATCTGCTGGCTAAGCGGAATCTCGTGATGCAACACATCCTGCAATTGCCTCGCCAGTTCCTCGCGGCTCCCCATGACTACTCCTTTGCTACGCGCCAGCGCCGTCCACACTCAATTGAGGTATTCGGCGGGAGTGAAGATGGCGCGTAGCAACCGCTCGGCGTCGTGGCGCACCAGGCGATCCTGGTACACGGCGAGCAGCGAGTCCACCACGACCTCTGGCGCCATGTGCCGCAGTTTGTCCATGTCAGCGACGACGGGATGCTGGTGGTCCTGCGCGTAGCGTTCGAGCAATCGCTCAGGGAAGGCGCCGTCATGCGCGACGATGCGATCTACCCGGTCGCCGAGATACGTATGAACTTCATGCACAAAGTCGGAGGCGCGCAAGCCATCGGTCTCGCCGCGATTGGTCATGAGGTTGCAGACGTAGACTTTTTGCGCCTCCGATGCGCGCACAGCCTCGGCGACGCCATCCACCACGAAGTTCGCCAGGATGCTGGTGTAGAGGCTGCCTGGGCCAATGACAATCACATCAGCGCGGCGAATCGCCCGGAGCGCATCCTCACAGGCTGGAACGCTGTCCTTCAGATAAATGCGCTTGATCGGTGAGAGCGGCGCACTCGAATGGTCGCCACGCGTATCGATCTCTGTCTCGCCTTCGATGATCTCGCCATCCTGCAGTTCCGCGCAGAGCGTGGCGGGCGAAAGCGTGACCGGCAGCACATTGCCCGCCGTATCCAGCAGTTGCTGCGCATCTTCGATGGCGTGCAACAGGTTGCCGTGGTTGACCTCCTGGAGCGCCGCAATGATGAGATTGCCCAGGCTGTGGCCACTCAGCGAGGCGGGTTCATGATTCCCGTTCGTCTTGCCGTTCTGCTTGAAGCGATAGGTGAAGACCTCACGCCAGAGCACGCCCTTGCGAGAGAGCGCCACCAACGCCTGCCGCAGATCGCCGACGGGTAGCGTGCCGAACTCGTCCATCAATCGGCGCGAACTGCCGCCGCTATCCGCCATCGTGACAATCGCGGTAATCGAGCAGTCATGTCGTTTGAGCGTAGAGAGCAGCGCGAACGGTCCGGTGCCTCCGCCAATCGTGACAATATGCTTGCCACGCAACCCTAGCAGTGTATGCGCGTGCCGGTCGTTCGCCGCCTGCATCTCCACAATCCTTTTCGCTCGTCGAATCTCGTATTGCGTCCGAAGTCGTTTATTGTCGCAGTTCCGCGCCGAAGCGTTCCCGCAGGTTCGCAAGGATCGCCTTCTGCGCCTCTTCCACCTCCTGCGCCGTCAAGGTCCGATCTGGCGCGCGATAGGTGAGGGTATACGCCAGACTCTTCTTGTCCGGAGCGATACCATCTCCAGTATATACATCGAAGAGTTGGACCTGAGGCGTGAGTGGCCCACCCGTCTCCTGGATCGCCTGCGCCAGCGCCTCGGCAGGCACATCCGCCGCGACGACGACGGCCAGATCACGCTGCGCGACCGGATACCGTGAGATACTCCGCGTCATCACCCGGCCAGGCGCCACCGCATAGAGCCGCTCCAGATCGAGTTCCATTACATACGTGCGGCGAGTCAGGTCGAAGCGCTCCGCGACCTCGGGATGCGCCTCACCCATCACACCCAGCGAAACCCAGACTCCCTCAACGCCCACCGACTGCGCGTTCCCATCGCTGGCAGGCTCACCGGCAGGCGCCAGATACGCCTCGACCGTCGCGCAGCGTCCCGGATGCAGGCTCGGGTGTCGTGCGGGCGTGAAGCGATAGCGCGCGACCTGCAACCCACGCAGGATGAGCTCAGCGATGCCCTTGAGATCGAAGAAATCGGCCTCACGCTCGCCCAGCCAGCTTTGCGTCTGCGGGCCGCTGATCGCCACGCCAACCGTGCGGCGTTCATCAGCCCCGCCCTTACCTTCGCCCAACTCGCGCGTCAGCAGATAGCGACGACCCACCTCGAAGAACCACAGTCCAGCGCTGTTGTGCTTGGCGTTCTCGCGGGTCACAGAGAGCAGGCCCGAGAGCAGAGTCAGCCGCAGCGCCTCCATCTCCACGCTCATCGGATTGCGCACCGTGATAGCGGGCAGCTTCTCGGCGATGGCCTCGATTTGCCGCCGCTCGACCGCTTGTGGGCGCGCCTTTGAAGGCGTCTTGTCGCTCGTCGCGCCGTCCATGGACCCCGTGGGAACAGGCTCCGCCAGCAGCAACTCCTCGCCAGAGCTCAGGCCCGGCAGCAGGCGCGCCATCGCAATGCGGCTCACCAGTGGATAGGTCTGAACTTCCGTCAGGCCAGCGCCAATCAGCAAGTCGCGCATCTCATACTCACGCCAGAACCATGGCTCGTGCTGCGGCTCGGGCAGTGGGCCAGCCGGAATGGTGCTGGGGATGCGGTCGTAGCCGACGATGCGAGCGACCTCTTCGACGAGGTCGGCGCTCTCCGCCACGTCGCCGCGCCATGTCGGCACGCTGACCCGCAGGCGAACCGCGCCACTCTCGGCGGATTCTTCCTCGACACCGAAGCCCAGCGCCTTGAGCGCCGCGATGGCCTCGGTCGGCGTGACGGTCATATTCGTCAGCCACTTCACCTGCGCCAGATCGAAGGAGATCACCCGTGGCTTTGGGCTGACGGGATAGAAGTCCACATAGCCCGGCGCGACCTGCCCGCCCCCGAGTTCGACGATGAGTTGGGCGGCGCGATCGAGCGCGGCGGGCGTCAACGTGATGTCTGGATTCTTCTCGAAGCGGCTGCCTGCCTCGGTGCGCAGCGCCAGCGCCTGGCTCGTGCGGCGAACATTGGTCGGATTCCAGTGCGCCGCTTCCAGAATCAGGTTGGTCGTCTCGTTCGAGACCTCGACACGCGCGCCACCGAAGATGCCCGCGATGACATTTGGGCCCGCGGGGTCTGTTACAAGCGTCATCTCAGGCGTCAATTTGCGCTCGACGTCATCGAGCGTGGTCAGCGTCTCGCCTGCTTCGGCTGGCCGCACGATGATGGTGTGGTCGGCGACCTTGTCATAGTCGAAGGCATGCAACGGCTGGCCCATTTCGAGCATGACGTAGTTCGTCACATCCACCACGTTGTTGATTGGACGCATGCCAGCGGAGGTCAGGCGCTCAGCCATCCACGCAGGCGAAGGCCCAATCTTGATGCCGCGCACGACACGAGCCGTGAAACGTGGGCAGCGCTCTGCGTCGCGTACCTCCAGCTTCATCAGCTTGCTGGCGGCAGCGCCCTTCTCGGCCACCTTGACACTTGGCGGACGCAGCGGCTTGCCAGTGAATGCGGCAATCTCGCGCGCGATGCCCAGAACGCTGAGCAGATCGGCGCGGTGCGCCTTGATGTCGAGGTCGATCACCGCCTCACCAGCAACTTTACCGAAGGGAATGCCAATCGGGGTATCTTTCGGCAGGATGTAGATGCCGTTATGGTCATCGCTCAGGCCAAGTTCGCGCGGCGAGCAAAGCATGCCCTGCGAGAGCACACCCATCGTCTTCTTCTCGGCGATGGTGAAATCGCCGATCTTCGCGCCAATCTGCGCGAGCGGCACGATATCGTGCAATTTGATATTCGGCGCGCCACACACCACGCTCAACTCCTCGCGTCCAGTCCAGACGCGGGTAGCGTTCAGGTGGTCGGAACCCTTGACGGGCTGCAGCCAGGTAATCTGCGCGGTGATGATATTGGGCCACGGATATTCGACGCGATCCACCTCCAGACCTGCCAGCGTCAGCCGCTCGGCGAGTTCTTCGGGGGAGAGCGTAATATCAACGTACGCCTTCAGCCACGAGTACGGCGCTTTCATATGGACTAGCTCCTCACATGCTCAGGATGCTCTATCGTCAGGTGAAATAGTGGAATACTCAGGCTTTCGGATGCGCCCACGCGATGTTGACGATGTCTGAAAGGACACCCATCGCCGTTTGCGTGGGGTCGCCCTCGCCTTCGATCAGCGTCAACTCCTGCATGGTGTCGGTGACGAGCCGCACAGCGGTCTCCATCCCACTAAGCCCCGCCAGCACGTCCGATTTCGGAAGCGCGAGCAACTTGACCTCCGCGATGACTGCGCCGCCCTCGCGTCGCCCCTCGACCACCTGCTTGAGCGTCTGGTCGGACTGTCGCGCGGCGTTCGCCTGGCGCATCGCCTCGGCGCCCAGGCCGATGCGGTGGACATCCTGCGGGCGCAGGTCGGCGCCCATCAGCGCATTCGCCAGCACGGTCGCCTTCACGGACGCGTCCCAGCCGTCGAGGTCGTTCGACGGATCGGCCTCCGCGACGCCCGCGCGCTGCGCCTCGCGTACCGCGTCATCCAGCGACATTCCCTCGCCCATCAGGCTCAGCACATAGTTGCTGGTGCTGTTGAGCAGGCCACGGAAGCTCATGACCTCGGTGACGGGCAGCGAAAACTCCATCATGTTGATGATCGGCGTGCCATCCATGACAGTCGACTCGAAGCGCAGACCCAGCCCCTTCTCAGCGGCCAGCGCTCGCAACTCGCGCAACCCGTGGGCGATGGGCCCCTTGTTCGCCGTCGCCACGTGCTTGCCCGAGCGCAGCGCTGCCCGCACATGGTCGAGCGCTGGCTGGCCATCAGCGGGATTCAGCGTCGTGATCTCCACGAGCAGATCGGCGGGACATTCTGTAGCGAACTTCACGCCGTCGCCCTCGAAGGGCTGCGCGCCCTCCGGCAAGCGTTCACCCGGCGCCGAACCTGGCCACTCGCTCGCCGCGACCACCGCAGGCGTCCGCCCTTCGGCGGACGTCCAGCCACCAGCGCGGCGCGTGTAGGCTCCGGCGATACGAATCGTCAGATGGTGTTCCCGCTGGAGGGCCTCATCTTTGGCCGCCAGCAATTTGATGAGCCGTGTTCCGACGTTGCCGCAGCCCAGCAGCGCAATACGCATCTCCATGAGTGTGTACTCCTTCGGAACTAGCGGAACTGCGACAAGAAGCGGAGATCATTCTCCGAGAACAGGCGAATATCTTCGACACCATAGCGCAGCATAGCGATACGCTCGATGCCCAGGCCGAACGCGAACCCGCGATAGATCGCCGGGTCATAGCCGACGCCGCGCAGCACCTTCGGATGCACCATGCCCGAGCCGCCCATCTCCAGCCAGCCGGAGTATTTGCAGACACGGCAGCCTGCGCCATCGCAGTTGATGCAGTCCATGTCGAACTCGGCGCTTGGTTCCGTGAAAGGGAAATAGCTCGGACGGAAGCGCACTTTGCGGTTCGCGCCGAACATCTCATGGGCGAATCGCTCGACGACGCCGCGCAAGTCGGACATCGTACAGTGTTCGTCGATCAGCAGGCCTTCGACCTGATGGAAGACGGCTTCGTGGCTGGCATCCGTCGCCTCCGAGCGGTAGACCTTGCCCGGCACGATAGCGCGCACAGGCGGCTTCATCCGCTCCATGATGCGAATCTGGTTTGGCGACGTCTGTGTGCGCAAGAGAATCTGACCTGGCATCACCCAGAAAGTATCCTGCATGTCGCGCGCAGGATGATCCTGCGGAATATTCAGCGACTGGAAGTTGTAGTAGTCCGTCTCGACTTCTGGCCCCTGGAAGACCTCGAAGCCCATCTTCTCGAAAATATCGGCGATGTGGCGTGTGGTGCGGGCCAGGGGGTGCATATGGCCGCGCGCGATAGGCCGCCCCGGCAGCGTGACGTCGATCGTCTCACGCTCAAGAGCCGCCGCGCGCTCCTGTGTGCGTAGTTCGCCGCGCCGCTCCTCCATGAGCTTTTCGAGCTCGACCTTGACGGTGTTCGCCGCCTGACCCACCTGCTTGCGCTGCTCGCCCGGGAGTTTGCCCAACCCGCGCAGAATCAGGCTTAGCTCACCTCTGTCGCGGCCAAGCCAGCGCGTGCGCCACTCATCCAGGCCATCAGTCGTGCTGATGGTCGCCAGTTCCGCCATCGCGCGCTCGCGGAGCGCCGCGAGTTGTCGCTCTTCCTCGGTTTCGCCGTTCGATCCTGTGGACATGGCCCCACTCCCATGCGTCGTCTTCCCGTGTCACGGAAGACACAAAACGGCAGCCTCGTCAGGGACGAAGCCGCCGTTACGCTCCGTGGTACCACCCACTTTTGAGCGCGTCGCTCGCCCTGGCCCGCAGCGGACCCAGAGCAGGCGCATCGCGCTCCACTCGATCACCCGGATACCGGCGGGTCGCCGTGACGCCTACTCATGCACGTCCACGCGTGCGCTTCAGTCGTCATGCTCAGGAGTGAACTTCGGTCGGCATTCGCTGCGCTGGGGCTTGCAGTCTGTGGCCCCGGCTCCCTGAGCGCCAATGCCGACGTACTCTCTCCGTCGTCGCGGTCGTATGCGGTTGTGTTGTATAGATTACGCGTGCGCGTCCTTGGAGCGCACACGGTCGCGTCGTTGTCGCGCCATCTCAAAGAGTATCACACTTTGCCCCTCGCGTGGTCACCCGTTTTCAAGCGTGCTCAAGCGTCCGCTGATGAAGCGGGCACATACACGGTCAAAAACCAGCTTCAGTCACGCTTGGTTGAAAAACGTTGGCTGGGATAGATCGAGGTAGGCGCCGATGTCCTTTGCGCAGGTACACCATTGACTCGTCACGCATCGCAAGAGGTTGCGATTGGCACGGGCTCTCATGATGGATCGCTCCACGGTCACCGGGCGACTGGTCGCGTTGTAGTTTGGGCTGGCGTCTGTGCACGCTGTCAGTCCGTTACGTGCGCTTACCATGCACAGCTAGCACTGCGGAAGTGGCCCATATGTCCATGGCTGATGGCTTTGATAGCGTTGAAGCTGTCTGGCGTTCACGACAGTGGACCCAGCAGGAACGGTGAAAGAGGTTGTCGGCCCTTCAGTGATGATCTGAATCGAGGCATATGCCGGATTGACCTCATGCAATTCGACGGCAAGCATCGGCTGCACAGCCCAGGGAATCGACGATGATGGGAAGCCTATTTCGTCAAAGCGGGCGATGGGAGCGGCGCTGTCAGACAAGCACGACATCCGTACATAGATCGCTTGAGTCGAAGATAGGTCGATGCCGCGCACCTGGCTTTGAATCATCGAACTCTCTGTATATTCGGGAATCACGATATCGAGCATCACATTGGAGCAGGCGACACCACTCAGCACAAGACTGATACCCAGACCGGCCATGACGATACCACGCTCAAACACGCGCCACGGCCGTGCCCTACCGAGATACCGTTGTGCTATTCGCATGTAGCCCACACACGCTAGGCACAGACAGACAACAACCAACGACACAAGTGCGAATTGTGTTCGGAATGGTCCTGACTGATCAGCAACCGCAAGATTGGGCAGATAGCTCGCCGGAATGAATGCGATGAGGACTGCCAGTTTCAGCGCTTTGACCTGCCAGGTCCCGCTAACATACAAAACGACGCCTAATGCAGAGAACGCGGCGACCCCCAGGCCGAGCGCGAAGGATGGCTGCAGTGACCAGACATTGAGTGCGCTCGCCAGCGGATGCAAGGCAAACCATACCGCTTTCGCCTTGAGATTGGTCGTCAGCGCGGTGCGCGCCAACTCCGAACTCTGCATGCCCAGGTGCGGCAGCAGTTTAATCTCCAGGAAGTCCACGCCGGACGCGATGACGCCTACCGCCCCGAAGAGCGCTGTTCGCCAGATGAACTCACGTGGCGTGTGCGTGCGAATGACCAGATAGATGGCCGCAAACACCCACAGCATCATGGCAGCGGGCTGATAAAGTCCGATTGCCAGAATCTCTAAGGCCAGCGCCGCGAGGAACAATCCCGTCGCAGGTCTCCGCGCGCTGCCTGGTATACGATCCACCAGGAGGGCAGCGATCCCCGCGAAGATGGCTGCGAGTGGATAGAAGGACAAGGCGGTCCAACCCGCGGCTAGTTGGAATGGTGGAGTGACGCAGATCAGGACTGGAGCAATGATCGCCAGCGGCCATCTTGCGCCAACCTTCGAGAAGGTCTGATAGAACACCCACGCCAACACGCCAATGCTCACGACTCCGATACAGCGAATGACCTGAAGGTCGCTCATCTGTTGCGCGTTTGCGTAAAAGACATCTGTCAGTAGCGCATAGGTAGGTCGCCCCCCAAGCAGCATCGCGGAGAGGATGCCGTTGACTGCTGAGCCGCCGCGCTCGAACGAAGCCAGCACGGCGTAGTCGTCGGCATATCCATAGGTGAGCAAGAGAGCAGGTGAATAGATCAGCAGGAAGAACACGACATAGATCAGCACGATCCAGCGATCCACTATCCGCTTCAGGGCATTATCTGATGGCCAGTCGTCCTTTTGAAACGAGCGTGCGCCTGCCGAATCTCGTTGGCCTGCGCGGGCGACTTTGTGTGTATCTTCGAGAGTGCTCACTCCCGCTGCCATTGGAGCGCTCTGAATCATCTGCTGACTTCCCCCCGCCTCCTGTTGGCTCACATCTCCTACGTCACCGACGCCAGCGGCATTATCTGGCGCATCGGTGAGGCGCTTCGGACGCTGCGATGCAGTGGCCACCTCTCGATAGGTGAACAGGTGGTGGGCGGTGAAATTGAAGCCAAGCGCCACCACGATGGCCACCATCTGCGGAAGGAGCCCAGGCAACCCCACCTCAAAGAGCATTTGCGAAATCACTGTAGTGACAAGCAGGCCACCGAGAGCCGTTACATGGAACCGCACGAACCGCACGAGCCAGTGTCGGCTATGCCCAGGCAACTTGCGGAACGTAATGAGATCGTTGGGAATGAAATTGACAACAGTCGAGACTTCATTGGCCAGGATGACAGCGATAAGGTAGCGTATTCGCGCATCGCCGGGCATGGCGACATGATGTAAGAGCAGCCAGAGCGCCATGAGGTTCGAAAGCGCTGACACGCCTCCAACCGATAGATACGACACGAGCCGCCGCGCAAGCGCCATTCCCCAACCCCGACTTCTCGCGCTGCCGCCGTCAGGCGCTTCCTGCGAGGTCTCCTCGCTGGGAGACGAACCTCTCGAACGTGGCGCTTTTGGGGGCGCGACTGTAGAGGCATCGCGGCGAGAGATGCTCCGTATCCGTTGAGTCGGCGCGCCGTCCAGGGGGCCAGGTATAATCATGCGAGTCGGTGGAGTCGCGCCTCGACCGACCTCCTCATACAGGTCTGCGCCGTTTGACATGTCCGTGGCGCCGGGCGTCTCACCTCGTTGTCGGATTTGACTGACGTCACGCTCAAACAGCACACTGGCGGAGTCATACTCTGTCGAACGCTGCAGTTCGGGTTGGATGCGGTGCGCGCCCCTGCGTACGTTGCGTCTGATACGCCAAATGTCTCGCAGCATCGCCAGTGAGTCGCGCATAGGATCGACCCGGCTATCTGCGTTATCGAATACGACCGTAACGGGCGTCTCATGGATGCGATAGCCACGTTGCCGAGCGATTGCGAGCCACTCGACGTCGAAGGCCCACCCATCAGTCACTTGATAGTCGCAGAGTTCGACCGCGATATGCTGGCGCAGCACCTTAAAGCCGCACTGCGTATCGTGCAGCCCCGGCAGCAGCACAGATTGTACGAACAGGTTGAAGATACGTCCCATGAGCCGACGCCGAATTGATTCGTTGATGGTTTTGGAACCACGCACATGGCGAGAGCCAATCGCGATATCCGCTGATGCGAAGACGTCAGCATCGAACCGCGTGAAATTTTGGATCGGCATCGCCAGATCGGCATCGGCAATCGCCACAAAGTGGCCGCGACTTGCATAGACACCTGCGCGGATCGCGCCACCTTTGCCTTTATGCGGTCCGCGCACTAGCCGCAACTGAGGCATAGATTCCATGGCGGCGCGTACGACCCCCTCGGTACCATCCACACTCCCGTCGTCGACGACGATGACCTCACAGGTTGGGCGAATCGCATCGAGGAAAGCCTTCACTTGTGGAAGACTTTTGGGAAGGCGGTTGGCCTCGTTGTAGGCAGGGATGATGAATGAGACTACCGGGCGCATGGGGACGACATGATAGGACGACCTAGAAGACTGGCCCGTGGGAGAGCCGGGCAGGCGTGACGCATCGACCGCCGCTTCCAGATCCCAGTCGATGATCGGTGTCTGCATCAAAGTCGCATCTATCCTTACTTCGGCTCATACAGTACCGATTTCAGCTCTCGAAGTCTGCCTGTCTGTCGACCTGCACGACCAGCCTGTGCGCGCACCGTATTAGCCTCTCGTGGCAGGCGTGGCAAGGGTTGCGTCAGTAATATAGACGGGTTGAGTGAACAAGATAATCTGCGGCATGACCATTGTGTTACGCGTTCCTAACTGCATGCACGTCGAGGATACCCACCCGTCATTCGTCGCGTAGGTCGGCCGAGCCAGTAAGATGGCCCACGAGAAATATATGCGTCGAGTCCTGACCGTAGTCTACGAACAGAATCGTACAGCCGCGTTCGCGGAGGCCGATCATTCGCTGCTCGCGCTTGCGCTGAGAGGCATCGTCACGGAGCGAGGTAGTCTCGTCGTTGATGAGCAGGTCAACGTCGGCCTCTGCCGCCCGCCCCAGCTGTTCCCTTTGATGCGGGCTGCGAACTGATTCAACTCATCCAGGCGCTAGCCAATGGACGTAGCTCGTTATCCTCGCCTAACTGCGCTGATCTACGCTAAGCGGTCAAATGGAGGTATCGGTGGAATCGGCAGATGTGGGATGGCGTTTGGAATCACTGGCGCCTGTGCGTCGTTGTCGCGCCGCCTCAAAGAGGATCACACTCGCGGCGATGCCTGCATTGAGCGATTCAACTTTGTTCCACATTGGAATGGAAACATGAATCGTCGCCAGCCGCGCGGCGTCGCGTGAGATGCCATGCGCCTCGTTGCCGATGATGATGGCGACACGCTGGGCCAGGTCAACCTCGTCGTAGGGAGTCTGGCCGTTGGCTTCGGCCACCAACACCTCATGCACGGCTGGCGCGCCACTAAATCGCTGGCCGATCTCATCCCAACTGAGCCCCGTGCGAATCGGCAGGTGGAAATGGGCGCCCGCTCCGGCTCGCACCACTTTCGGCGCGAATGGATCAACGCAGGCGGGGCCAAGCAGCGCCTCATCGGCGTCAGCGGCGAGCGCCGACCGGAGGATGGTTCCCATATTGCCAGGGTCAGAAAGCGCATCGAGCGCGAGCAGCACAGGACGATTGCGACCACGGCGACGTGTGCGGGTACGGTCAGCGCTGATTTCATCGAGCTCGACGGCGCCCACGATGCCCTGTGGCGTGCGCGTGTCGCAGGCGCGTTCAATCGCCGCAGCGGTCGCCTCGTAGACATCGGCTCCGGCGGCGCGAGCGTCGGCCACGCGCTCCAGCAGGCGTCGCCCCTCGACGGTGCGCTCCAGTGTCGCGGGATCGTAGATGACGAGTCGCGGAATGATATCGGCATCGAGCGCGGCGCCGAAGAGATGCGGACCTTCGATCAGGAAGAGTCCCTCAGACGCGCGCCCCTTGGCGACGTGCAGCGATCGGAGCATCGCGATGTGCTGATTGGTGGGGCTGGTGATCATCGCCATGCGGCGCTCCCTTTCGGACGGCAGGAGTAGGCAAAAGAAGATGCGCCGCGCTGGATGACATGCATCCGCGCGGCGCATCGCAGGCTAAAGGAATCGCCTACGCCTTGGCAGTCGCCTTCTTGTCGAGGGCGGCGCGCGCAGTGGTCACCAACGCGCCAAAGCCCTTTAGATCGGAGACGGCGAGATCAGCCATGATCTTGCGATCGACCTTCACTTCGGCCAGGCTCAGGCCATGGATGAGGTCGCGATAGGGCATTCCGTAGAGGCGCGACGCGGCGTTGATGCGCGTGATCCACAGCGCGCGGAAGTCGCGCTTTTTGTTGCGGCGGTCGCGATAGGAATAGGCCAGCGCCTTCATCATGGACTCGTGGGCCGTCTTGATCAGACGATGCCGCGCGCCCCAATGACCTTCTGTACGGTGCAGGACCTTCTTATGCTTTTTGTGAGACGTTACGCCTCGTTTAACTCGTGGCATGGTTGCTCTCCACCCCCGGCGACTCGCTGACGGGACCGGGGTCCCTTAGTGTGAGGTCAGCTATACGGGAGTAGTCGGGTCATCTTGCGCGAATCGCCGACCGCCATCGAGGTTGGCTGGTTCAGGCTGCGATTGCGAGATGCGTCCTTCTTGCGGCGATACTTGGTGCGCGAGGACTTCAGGTGCATGAACTTGCCACTACCAGTGGCGTAGGCCCGCTTTGCGGTCGCCTTATGTGTCTTGAGTTTGAGTTTCTTCATGGGTACATCTCCGGCCCTGCTTGTCGCAAATCTGTCTTCAGGCTTTACGGGCGATTGGGGCCGGTGGAGACACACGAATGCGCCCTCAGCGCCACGCACCAAACGAGTATACCATACCTCGTTTTACACGCGCAAGCGGCGCCGCTGAATTTCAGCGGTGTTCTTCTGGAAGACAGGACCAATTGGCCAGACACCCATTCTCTCATATGGCATCTGGTGGCGCAACTACTGGTGCGCGCCAGACTCGATCGCCCACAATAAGAGCCGCGCGACCGCCTCGGTTGGCGTACGCTGCCACTCATAGCTCTTGCCCATGTTCGAGATAACGCATATCCGCAAACGGATTACGCCAGCCGGTGAGCGTCCCGCCCAGCCGCCCACGCAGAAAGAGCAGCGCGCCTCCGAGAATGCATATAAGCCCGCCCAGAAAGAACGGCACGGAGAGCAAATTAGCCATCATGGTACGACCGTGCGCCACATAGTGGTGTAGATCGATTGACACGACCGCTTGCAGAAGACACCCGCTGGCAATCCAGGCGGAACCGAGAATCGTCTCGATTGCGGTAGCGCGGCGATAGTCGTCCGCGCTCTGTGCGGCGATGGGATTAGCCGCCAGCAACATACGCGGCGAGGCGACAATCCATTGAATGCACAGCGCGGATAGCACGGGCACAAGCGCCGCAACGACCAAGAGAGCGACAACTACAGGCAGCGAAGGCGCCAGGATGTAAGTGTCGCCTTCTGAGAGACGAATCTCTGAAGATTGGGTGAAGATCTGCCAGAGCGTTGCGATCGCCAGCGCAGAAGACGCCACTGGCGCCAGTCCAAGCCACCATGCGCAATAGTCTTGCACGCGCCGACGGCGCACATCGCTGTATGCGGTCGTGGGTGGTGAGCCTCGCGTCTCGAAATACACGCCGAAGGTGGCGCCAAGTGCGCAGCCGATGGACACAAAGAGATATTCGGTGACGAGCACGAGATACGAGTTGGAAAACAGAATGGCGACTGACGACGTGAAAGCATAGGCCACGCTACATAAGCCAATATTGGCGCAAAGCCAACCCAACCCCGTGCCCATGATGGTCCAGTAGCTCAGCCGCATTAGGCGACGCGCCAACTCCCGACCTGTTTCATCCTCCAGATCATGAGCGCCGACGCCCCATAGTGTGAGTTCACGCCGTACCACAATTTCTCTACTCTTGGCCTCTCCTCGGTAGGTTGAACGCCTTTCCCTGATCAGGGCTACGATGGCAAAGATCGTGGCGACAACACCAAGAAGTATGTTGATTGCGCTCATGGTCAGGGCGAACGCTGAATCGTCAATGGAATAGGAAATCACGAAGGAACCACCCACGCGCGACCCTCCTCTACGGACCTGTAAACGAAACCGCGCCGCTTATGGCTGGCGCGCCGGGACTGGCCCGAGCTGCCTGAACGGATTCCTCCAGCCGGTGAGCGTTCCGCCGAGTCGCCCTCGAAACACACCAATGAGTGGCCCACACGCCAGAAGTGGAATACCAAGCAAATACATCGCGCCGCGATGGGAGAGAAAGGGCCAATCAACAGGCCTGGCGTCGTCAGAACAGAAAGTGCGGCCATAAGCAGATAGCCGCTGGACGGCCACCACATCTGGAGCGCTACACCAATCCCAAAGGCTCGGCGGAAATTGTCAGCGCCACGGGCTGCCTGCACATTCGATGAAAGCAGCGTGCGTGTCGACAGAGCAATCCAGCGAATACTGACGAGCTCGATTCCGTTAATGACGAGAGCTGCCACCACGAACAAGGCAAGGATGAGTCTGGTCGAAACCGTCCACTCAGCGTCTGCAACTCGTAACGCAATCGAATTCGCCAGCAACGCAAGCAATGCCATCAAAGCGCACGCAAACGTGGACATGCACACTGGAACCCATGCAAGCCATCCCGCAAAGTAGTCACTGGGACGACGAGGCCGCGGATCTACACAGGTGGGCGCATGAGGAGCCTTGCGGATCGCACGCGCCGAACCGAATACATGGCCTGCGAAGTAACCGCGTGCAGGACCCTGGAGCAGCAGGAGCGGAACTATGGGAACAGTCATAAAGAAGCCACGTTCCTCGTTCGGCAGCGCTAGCATGCCCAGGATGAGCCCGCCAGCGCTGAGCAGCCAGGCAAGTCCACCGCCGACCATGCTCCAGCCTGCAATCGAGCGCAACTGGAGCCGAATTTCCTCGAATTGCTCCTCGGTCTGAAACGTGCCCTTCTCATACCATCCAGCAAGTTCATAGGCGAATCGGAGGCGATTTCCTCCCCAGGGCAGTCCCCGTGGACGATTCACGATCAGCATCGCCCCGTATACAACAAAGAGAGCGCCGGGTAGCCCGAGGATCAGCGCAAATGCGGTGATCTGAATCACCTGGTCAATGACAATGACGCCGCCGTGACCATCCATGAGGACACGTCCTCCTCTGCTGTCCTATCCATGTCATCACCGTGACACCGAAAGTATGCTGAGCGGCCCACCTGTGTCAATGCGATGATGCAGATGTGACGAGCGCCACAATTCAGCGCGAGACGAGGAAGGCAGGCTGCTTGCGATATGGTCTACTCTTGCGGGGAGGCTAGCGAAGGGCGCGCGGCTGAAGGCGCCTGCCGAGGCGAGCGCAAGCCACCAAGCCGCCCATGTGAGGATGAGATGATGATGCCATATATCCAAGCGCTTATACCTGCGAAAATGAGGTATATTGGCAAGAAGTGCGTCCATGACGACAGCGGCGGACGAACATTCGCCTCTTCAATAAACATGCTAGGGGTCTGAAACAACACATAACAAGACATTACTGATGCTGCGAGCGCCTTGCCCATCGTGTATGCGCGGAAATAGTTATCCAATCCACGTGCAATCTCAGGGGCTTCGGACATCTGCGGCGCCTTCGCAGTGGCGATCAGCCACTGAGCCACTTCGGCGCACAGTGGAATCGCAGCTGTGCACACCGCGACAGGAATGATGAACGAGGTAGGCGGAAGCCATCTTGGCATTTGACCACGATATAGGCACTCGGCGACATAGGCGAGCGCTGCGGAAAGACTTGCAGCGACCAGAGGCATCCAGCCCAACCAGGCCGATCGATAATCACGTGGCCTACGGCGCCCCTCATCGCCACCGGCGCCGCGCAAATCCTGGCTTCGGCGAAGCCTGGCTCCGCCAACGGCGATTCCTACTGCGGACCCCACACTCATGGCAGACACCACCAGGACCAATCCGAGCATGAGAGCGCCACTCATTATGAGGTCGACCGACGTCCAGGGTGCGAGGAAACCTATGACGCCTAGCGTCGTAACAGGCAAACCCATGCCCACATACGACCACCC